>JAQGHW010000014.1 GCA_028291505.1 Rhodopila sp.
CACCAAGTTCCGTGCCGCCCGCAGCCAGACATTCGCCACCTGGGCCGGGGTCACCGGCGTGGCGATGGCTGCGTAATCACGCCTGTCGCCGGCCGCCAATCAGCACGGCGTGCCTTCCGCTATTTCATCGATAGCAAGTTGACGGTGCCGGGTGTGCTGTTTGTTGTGGGGCGGCCCGCTACGACTACAGACGCCACCGTTGGGACGACGCCGGGGTCAGCGAATGCTCGTCGGTTTGCGAGGGCGTTCCATACCTGTATCGCCGGCGATATCCTGATCGTCGGATTGCGTCGCCTCTTGGTGGCCGGTTCCTACGGCCTTTTTCTGCTGCGACGGGAGCCGTCGTCGCGCCTTTCTTGGGGTCTTGGCAACTGGTCCTGGCGCCGGACGATGCGATGCCCAGGCGAGCATACATCCGAGCAGAAGCAGGGTGCCAAAGGATGCGATACACGCAGGCTGACCAAGCTGCCCCGCGAAGCAGGCCCACATCAGACGGGCCACGGCACCCCAATCGAGGACGTAGGCAGCAAGAAAGGCCCCGACAGCAGCGACGACGACCGGTCGCAACCGCCAGGCGGTAAGATGAGCCTTGGCAGGCGACTTGTGCGCCCCGGAGCGGAGCCGCCGTTGCGAACCGCCCGGCGATCCTGGTGTTTTCTTGCGACGAAGCGTCGCGACAGTGGGTGCTGGCATGTGCCCATCCTGCCCATGTCATCCGCTCAACGAAAGCCATGGCAGACGCCGTCTCCCTGCGGCGCGACGATCAAGGTGAGACCAATGGGGAAGTCGTCGTCGAGATGCTGCGGTTGGAAGAGGGCAGGGCGGAGAGCCGGGCACGGCGGACGACCGGCGTGATGCAGATGCGGCGCGGATCAACGCCTGGCGTAATCACTGCAGGCTGTCATCTGACCCGCTGTATGCAAAGGACCCGCGCAGGTCGGGCGGTGCGTTGAGCCGATCAGTCGCGAGTCCGAACGGTATGCCGGGACGGGGAGGGCGGTCCGGTTTGCCATCAGCGAAGATCATTGCATTCGATACCTTACTCGCCATACCGCCTGGGTAGTGACGAGCAACAACCACAAGGAGGCGAGGCTTCGATGACGTGGTCGCCCATCAGGTTGGAGGCGCGATCGCCGGCACGCCGCTGTCACAGGGCCTGCGAGATCGCAGTAAACGCGGCTCTTTTCGGCGCCTGGGCGGTGGAGCTGAATTACGGCCGGATCGGCACGTTCGGTCGCGCCACGACACGGTCGTTTCGACCGTCGATGAAGCGGTGGCGGTGAAGGCCTGCCTGCGAAAGCGCGTGAGCGCGCCACGCCGGATCGGTGTCGCTTACCGGCTGCGAAGCGCCGTCCAAAGCGAGGCATGGCGTCAGCCCGATTTGGAGAAACGGCTTTGCATCTGGTTTCCACGGTCGGGTGAGGCGCTTCCATGCCGCCACTTGACATAACCACTTACATTGTCAACCGAAACGACCCGGTCGGGGACCGGCTCCGCGCGCCCACTCGTCGTATATGGTCCTATGGGCGTTGCGTGCGTGGGCCGACGAGTCGTTTCATAACGACGCCAGGATACGGGTACGTGCTCGACCCTACCCCCTCTCGATCGCCGACACCTCGGGGTTCACTGGTAAGGCGGACACGCAGCTTGGCCACTGATTTCAATGCGATAGAGCAATCGCGCGTTTTTGAGTCGGGGCGGATTCGGGGCAGTACTATCAAGAAGGGCAACGCCGGGGAGGGGAACATATGGCACTGCGAAAAATCACGGCACTCGCCGGCATGGTGGCTGCTTCAATGATGACGTGCTCCTGGCCTGCATCAGCCGCGCCGGTGGAGGGCGCATGGGCCATCCATGACCTGATCCTGGAGATTTACCAATGTCAGAATTTCATGTGCGGACGGGTGGCGTGGGTCAAGGATCCGCATAGACGCAAGCAGGATTGCGGCCGCACAATTGTCTGGGGCCTTTCCGCGTCCGGGCCGGAAACGTGGAGTCATGGTTCGATCTACGACACTACCGACGGCAATACCTACCGGCTGAATGCAACGCTCAATCCTGATGGCACGCTGCACGCGCGGATCTTCCGGGGGATTCCGCTTCTGGGAAAGACGGAGATCCTGCGGCGCGTGGAGGCACGGTCGCAACCCGGATGGTGCTCGGCCTGACTCCCGAACTCAGGCCACGGCATGCTCTCGCTATGCCTCCTCGATGAGGTCGGGCTGGTTCTCCTTAATAAGGAAATCATCGCGGCCGCGGCCCGATGCCTCCAACTGGAGGAGCCACGCGGGCGTTTTCCCCCTGCCGCTCCATGAATTGCCTTCGTGCCGGTCTCGGCGTTGATGTTTGGCGGATCGGCGTCAACTTGTTGGCTATCGTGGATTATCACAATGCCATTGTGGAAGCTGAGCCGTTAACACCCTCTCGGTACTTTGGAAGTTCGCATCTTCTCGCCCTCGCCGGCGATGACTATAACTGGCGTAGTCACGTCACCGCCTCGGATGTAATCCTCGAGCCCGCGGCAGAAATAGCTGTTACACACATCTGATCGAAGAGCGCGGGTCAACGTGCAGCCCTGTCTTCCATGAAAGACGCAGGAGCCTTCATAGCTTTCCGACGGCACAAGCTCGACGTAAAGCCGGATAATGCCGCGCGCATCCAGCTCAGGCCTTACGCGACGCACGCGCGTAATCGTCGGTTCGTCCAGAAAGGCGTCATCACCGCCGTTTTTGCAGCAGAACCCCCTGCATAGCGAGCAGGCTGTCTGTGCGACGTCGGCAGCGAAACCATCGGGTTCTGGCCGTAAGGGCGAAGCCAGGCGTTCGAAATTCTTCACCACACGCGTTGCGCGCAGTGCTGCGACCAGGTGCTTGCGCAACCGCCGGATTCGCTCCGGCGACATGGGGCGCAGCTCCTTCTCGCTTCTCGGCACCATCACCGGAAGGCGGCCATCGTCAACGGAATTCACGCCCACGCGGCCCGAGCCTGATGCGCCGATCAATGAACGCCGTATTTGCCGATGATGTCTGACCACCGTTTCAGGTCGCCGGGGTCGCGGACGACGTTCTTGAATTCCTTGGTGAAGGCTACCGGCACCAGCACCCGGTCGATGCCGGCGGCAGCCATCTTCGGCAGGTCGTCCAAATTCTCCGGCAGACTGGTGGTGATCTCTATGGCATTCGGGTCGCGGTCATGCGCAATCGCCGTATCGCGCACAAGCTTGACCAGTTCCGCCGGAGCGCCACGGGCCGGGAAGAATCCGTCGCCAAGGCGTCCAGCCCGCTTCGCAGCAAAGGTGGAATGGCCGCCAATGATGATAGGCACTGAGCCGTTCACCGGCTTCGGTCGCATATATGCGTCCTTGAAGCGGAAAAACTTCCCCTCGAAAGTCGGACGATCCGCACGCCACAATTCGCGCATGACTTGGATATACTCGTCGGTGCGTGCTCCGCGCTCCTCGAACGGCGAACCTACTGCGTCAAACTCCTCCTTCAGCCACCCAACCCCAACGCCGAGAAGGACACGGCCAGCCGACATATAATCCAGCGTGGCGACCTGCTTGGCGGTGATGACCGGATTATGCTGGGGGAGAATGATGACGCCGGTAGCGAGCTTGATGCGCGTCGTGGCCGCTGCGACATAGGCCATCCAGATCAGCGGGTCGGGCAGATCGAAATCCCCATCGCCACCCGGCAGTTTGCCCGAAGGCGAATACGGATATTGTGATTGATAGCCATGCGGGATCACCGTGTGCTCGACAGTCCAAGCCGATTCAAAGCCCGCCGCCTCGGCGGCCTGTATCAGTTCAACGGCCCGCGCCGGGTCCACATAGCGACCGGTGTTGCAATATCGCAATCCGAATTTCATCTCGCCCCCCAGGTCAAGGCGTTATCGTCGTCAGATGGGACGAAGCGCCTCTATCGACATGACGTTCACAGACACTGGTTCGAAAGGCAAGCAGCTGCGGCCTTGTTGACAACGTCGATAAATATTGTTATCGATTTCTATAAGTATTTGAAACGTAACCTGATGAGTTTTATGATCAAAAAGTATGTCATCCTCGACATTGACGGCGTGGTAAAGCCGGGACTGTAGCGCGACACGAAGTATGGCCGGTCATCAGAGCTGTGGCGGAACAGGTTCCCCGACGAGGCCGTCGCCGGCTGGCGCGCCCAGCCTCGGACCGCCCCGGGCGGACAACCGAACTACTCGCCATTGGCGATCGAGACCGCTTTGACACTGCCGGCTGTGTTCCGCCTGCCGCTGCGCCAGACCGGAGGGCTGATCCGTTCGATCATCTGCCTGCTTGGCCTTGAGTTCGCCATCCCCGACCACACGACCCTCTGCCGTCGGGCAAAGACGCTGCAGGTGTTCCCGCGACCGTGATCGGGGGCCGAACCTTTGCATCTATTGGTGGACAGCACGGGCTTGAAACTGAGTGGTGCCGGCGAGTGGCTTGTGGAGAAGCATGGTGCGACAATGCGACGCTCCTGGCGGAAGTCGCATCTTGGCGTCGACGCTGACACGGGCCAGATCGTTGGGGCGCAATTGACGACGAATGATGTCGATGATGGCTCGCAAGTCGGGCCACTACTCGATCAGGTGGCGGGTCCGGTGGTTTCGTTTGCCGGTGATGGGCCGTACGATCGGGATGACGTCTACAGTGCCGTCAACCAGCGCCATCCCGGTGCTGCAGTCATCGTACCCCCGCGCTCAAGTGCGGTTCCGAGCGACACGGCTGAGACTGCACCGACGCAACGCGACCTGCATCTACAGCTCTTCGCCAAGCGCGGTCGGATGGTTTGGCAGAAGGCATCCGGCTATAACTGGCGAGCGCTGGTGGAGGCGGACATCAGCCGCTACAAGCGGGTGATCGGTGACGCACTACGATCGCACACGGACAGCCGGCAAGCCGCCGAGTTTGCCATCGCTGTCGGCGTCCTCAACCGGATGCTGGAGCGTGGGCGTCCGGAAGCCGTCCGCAGCACGTAAGAAACGATAGGTCAGGGGACTACTGTGTCGTTCAAGTGATTCGTACAACAGGGTCCCTGACATCGACAAACAAACACTAACGCTCATCGTGGGTGGCCCCCGCGTTGCAGGTTCGGCGACCCGCATCGTGGCACACTGATGCCGCTAGGGCCGTCGACCCCATCTGAGAAGGAACGAACTCAGCCACGGCTTGCTCATCTGAAATCCATAGCTCTCTTCAACCGGCCGGCTCGTTTGGCTGCAGCAGTGGCACCCGACAGGTTGTCTGGTCCCATCTCGGGGTCGCGGTAGTGCGACAGATGTTGCGAACAGTACGACCAACCGCGACCTCGCGGAACTACGTGTTGGCGAGCCGCAGCCATCGTCCCGCATCTTCTGATCATCGCCGTTCATGGATTCGCACATTTGGAGAATACACCGACGAATGCTAGCGTCCAAGTATTGCCAGAATTCGGCCAATAAACTGGGAGAAACTAATGTCCGCCGCACTACTGGATGACAAGGCTCTTGAAAAGGCCACGATGCGTCGCGTTTCCTGGCGCCTGATGCCGTTCCTGATCCTGGCCTATCTGCTCTGCTATATCGACCGGGTAAATGTCGGATTTGCCTCACTGCAAATGAACAAGGTTGTGGGGATTGATCCCAAGACCTACGGCCTCGGCGCCGGCATTTTTTTCATTGGCTATTTTCTGCTTGAAGTGCCCAGCAACCTCGGACTGGAGCGCTTCGGCGCGCGCACCTGGATTGCTCGAATCATGCTGACCTGGGGGCTGGTCTCCGCGGCGTTTGCGCTGATTGGGGGACCGATCTCCTTCTTGGTGCTGCGTTTCATGCTGGGTGCAGCGGAGGCAGGATTTTTCCCCGGGGTCATCCTGTACCTCACTTATTGGTTCCCCGCCGTCTATCGGGCCAAGATTGTCGGCATATTCATGGTGGCGATCCCGGTGGCAGGGTTGATCGGATCCCCGATTTCCGGCGCCGTCCTCGGCATGGACGGCGTGCTGGGCCTCGGCGGGTGGCAGTGGATATTCCTGCTGGAGGCTGCGCCGACCCTGCTGCTGGGCGTG
>JAQGHW010000032.1 GCA_028291505.1 Rhodopila sp.
GCGGTGGGTCTGCGCCAACCTGAAGGAGCGCCCTTGCCAGCACACTGGACCGAGGTTCCCGATGAGGCCGGCGACCACATCTTGTTCCGCACCCCGCCATAGTGCGCGTTGGCATTGGTCAGACGACCAGCGTATCGGCCACCGCCAACGCCGCCCGCTCGTCCGGACGGAGCAGCGGGGTCCGGAGTTTCGCGCGCAGTTCGTTCGATGGCTGGTCGACGACGTTGCCAGGGACTGATATTTCGCCAGCAAATCCTTATTGGTCAGCACTGAATAGAGACCGGGAATCGGTGGCAGCATGATCCGCAACACATCCAGCCGATCCCGCAGCCTGGCCTTGCCGGTTGGCGACCAGTGGTGCGCCACGGACCGCACCATCGCCGCCATCGCGATCCGCCCGTGCTGGCGCTTCACCGCCAGACGCAGGATGACCAGGCCACGATCCTCGATGCCCAGCGCGGTGGCGGCGGCCTCAACGACTTTTACTTTCGCCGCTTCAAACCAAAACCGGCGTATGGCGCTTCCATGCTGCGCGTTTCTAGCGCAGCACCTCCTTGTTGATGACGTTGTCCCTGTTCGGCTCACCGTCCAGCACCGAAAGGATGTTCTGGGCGGTCGCCATCGCCATGGCCGCGACCGCCTCCACCGTCACGCCGGCCATGTGCGGCGAGGCGATAACGGTGTCCAGCTTCAGCAGGTCATTGTTCACCGGCGTCGGCTCTTCCTCGAACACGTCGAGTCCGGCACCGGCCAAATGGCCGGATGTCAGGGCGCCGAGCAGGGCCGGTTCGTCGATGATGCCGCCGCGCGCGGTATTGACAATGAATGCGCCCTTTTTCATCCGCCCAAGCCGAGCGGCGTTGAAAAGTCCGATCGTCTCGGGGTTTTTCGGGCAGTGGATCGACACGAAATCGGCACGCGGCAGGGCGGCATCGAGATCGCTGACCGGCTGGCATCCCGTGGCGATGATCGTTCCGGTTACGACATAGGGGTCGTAGATCAGGACCGTCATGTCAAAGCCGACGCAGCGTTTGGCGGAGCGAGTGCCGATGCGGCCAAAGCCGACGATCAGCACGGTCTTGCCGGACAGTTCCATCGGCAGGCCGCCGTGGCGATCACCCCATCGGCCGCCCTTCACCAGCCGATCCATCGCGGCATTCTTCTTCGCCAGCGCGATCATCAGATGAAACGCCTGCTCGGCGACCGAGGTGGAGTTGGCGATGCCCGCGGTCATCAGCGGCACGCCGCGGGCGGTCAATGCGGGGACCTCCACCGCGTCGTAGCCGACGCCGATACGGGCCACCACCTGCATCGCCGGGGACGCATCCATCTCGGTCTGTCGATACGGCGTGCCGGACAGGGCAATGCCGGCGCAGTCGGTCAAAAGCGGCAGAAGGTCGGCCTGGCTGATGCCGGCCGGGTAGATCATCGTCTCAATATCTGCTCGGGCCTTGATCAGGTTGAGGCCCTGCTGGCCCATGGTGTGGGGCAGCATGACCTTGCGCTTGTTGGTGGCCATTCTCGGCGTTTCCTTACGGCTGGCGTTTCCAGGCAGCGTCGGGCGGCACGACGCTCGTTCATCACCGCTATACCAGTGTCCTGCCCCCGAAGTTCGTCGCATTTTGCGGCGCACGCAGGGGACAAGCAGGCCACTGAAAACAAAGAGCTAGTGTCGCGAATTCTGAGGTTCGCCACTGTGGCGGACTTCAGATTCGGGACACTAGGCTACCCGACGACCGCAAGCGCTCGCGCCGTGACGTCCGGCCAGGCGTGGAATGGCAGGCAGAAATATTCATGTCGATGCACCGCTTTTCAGCCTCTCATCCGCTCTGGCCCGGAAACGAAGGTCTGGACGCGGCAAGCCGTAGCGGGCGCGCAAGGTATCGCCGGCATATTCGGATCGGAACAGTCCGCGTCGTTGCAACAGCGGCACCACTTCAGCAACGAACACCTCCAGCATCGCCGGCAGCACCGGCGGCATCAGGTTGAAACCATCAGCGGCGCCGTCGCGGAACCAGTCTTCCATGAGATCGGCGATCTGCTCCGGGCTGCCAGTGGTAACGAAATGACCACGCGCGCCAGCGAGGTAGGCCAGCAGTTGCCGCAAGGTCGGCTTCTCGCGGCGCACCAGGCCGACGATCACCTCGGTGCGGCTGCGTGCCGCTTCCACCAGACCGGGATCGGGGAAGTCTTCCGGCGACAATGTCCTGTCCAGTGGCAGATGCGAGAAATCATGCCCGCCGAACCGGCCGGACAGGCGTTTGCGCCCCACCTCTGGATCGCTGAGGTCATTCAGTTCGCGAGCGATGCGCTGCGCCTCGGCCTCGGTGGAGCCGATCACCGGACTGAGCCCTGGCAGGATCAGCACATGTTCCGGTGTTCGGCCTGCCTCGACCACCAGCCGTTTCAGGTCAGCATAGAAATCCCTGGCGGTGGCCTTTTCCATCTGGGCGGTGAACACGGCCTCCGCATGGCGCGCGGCGAAGCGACGGCCGGTCTCCGACGAGCCCGCCTGCACGAACACCGGCCTTCCCTGCGGGCCTCGCGGCATGTTCAGCGGCCCTGCGACCTGATAATAGCGGCCTGCATGGTTCAGCGCTCGCAAGCCATCGACGCGGGCGTATTGCCCGGTGGCCCGGTCATCGAGCACGGCATCGTCCGACCAACTGTCCCACAACCCGGTCACCACGCGCATATACTCTTCCGCCCGCTCGTAGCGTTCGGCATGGCTGAGCGGGCTCTGGCCGCCGTAGTTGCCCGACGCCGTTGCCAGCCACGTGGTGACGATGTTCCAGCCGACACGCCCGTTGGACATGTGGTCGATCGAGGCGAACTGCCGCGCCAGGTTGAAGGGTTCGGTATAGGTGGTGGAGCAGGTGGCGATCAGCCCGATCCGGCTGGTCGCGCCGGCCAACGCGGCCAGCGTGGTGACCGGTTCCAGCCAGGTGCGCGGCGCGTTCGCCACGTCCTCACCCACCCCCAGCGAGTCGGCCAAAAAGATCGAATCGAACAGGCCGGCCTCCGCCTTGCGCGCGATGTCGGCGTAGTAGCGGATGTCGGTCAGCGGCAGCGATGAGGCGTCCGGATGCCGCCACGAGGCCTCATGGTGGCCGCGACCGTGGATGAACAGATTGAGGTGCATGTGTTTCGTCATGATCTTGCTCACCCTGCGCGCCGGCTTCCGGGGCCGTTTCGGCCGGCGC
>JAQGHW010000033.1 GCA_028291505.1 Rhodopila sp.
GCTGAAAAAGAAGTGCCCCCGGTTATTCACCGGGGGCAAGTGTACAGGGAGGCTTCACGTCTGGGAGACGCAGGGGCCAGAGGCCCCTTTCCAGCGACAAGCGCTGGAACTCTGGCGGCACTGCCGCCGTAACTGATGGCCCTGTTTAATACCGCACGTGCGAAGGGAACCACTGCCGAGAACCGGCAGCCGGCATGCCGATTTCGCATACCTACGTCACGGCATGCGTGGAAACGGAATGGCTGGGTCCCGTTTGGTGCCGGACTCGTCCGCAGCCCGCGGAATCACGTTGGTTGGGGGCGTTGAACGGGCCGAGGCATGGTTCGTGCCGCCGTCATCAACGCCGGGTGCGTCACCATCTCGAGATTGCATACCAACCAGCCAGCGTCGCCGGTCCCGCGTCAGAACCGGGTTTGGCACGGTCACCCACGACTTTCCCTGTTTAAACAAAAACAAGGGTGGCTGGGGCCAAGCCCGGCCATGACACAAAAATGGCCGATGTTCATGACCAGATGCGTCAGTGCATCTCCGCCAGACGAGCCAGCAAGAAGTCCCGGAACACGGCGACCCGCTTGGAGTTTCGCAATTCCTCCGGATAGACGAAGAAGACGTCGACCTTCGGCCCCTTCAGGTCGGTCAGCACATGAACGAGGTCCGGGTTCTCGTTCACCACGTAGTCGGGCAAGGCGCCGATGCCCATGCCGGAGCGGATCGCCAGCAGGACCGCGTGGATCGAATTCACCTCCAGCAGCGCGCGGCGAGGATTGCCGGGCCGCCGGCCGGCATCCGCCAGCCAGTTGACCTCCTGCACCGGGGGATGGTGCTGGCCAAACAGGATCAGGCGATGCGCATCCAGGTCCTCCGCCCGCTGCGGCACGCCTTGCTTCTTCAAATATTCGGGCGAGGCGACGACGTGCCACTGCATGGTCATCAGATGCCGCTGCACCAGGTCGGGCTGCTTGGGGGGGTGCATGCGGATCGCCACATCGGCCTCCCGCATCGCAAGGTCCAGTTCCGCGTCGTCCAGAAGCAACGAGACTGACACGTCCGGATAGGCTTCCAGAAAGGCGTGCAGCCGAGGCGCCAGCCAGGACGACCCGAACCCAACCGTCGTGGTGACCTTTAGCCGGCCAGCTGGCTTTTCCTTGCTTTCCGTCAACAGGGCCTCGGTGATCGCCAGCTTGGCGAAGACCTCTCGCACCGTGCGGTTCAACGACTCGCCCTGCTCGGTCAGGATCAGGCCACGGGCGTGGCGATGGAACAGCGGCACCTGAAGCGCTTCCTCCAGCGCGGAAATCTGGCGCGATACGGCCGACTGGCTCAGGCTGAGCGTATCTCCAGCATGCGTGAAGCTGCCAGCCTCCGCCACGGCGTGAAAGACACGCAGCTTATCCCAGTCCATTGCAAAGGCTCTCCCTGCGGCTGGTTATGTCGAAGCCGCAATTGCTCAGCCGCCCACAACGCTTGCGTGCGGTGCGTCAAGCCTAAACATACTTTCACGAGTCATGTGACGGAAATAGATGCCTGGGCGCAAATTCAGCTACTCTGCGGCTTTTGAGAGGAAGATTTCGTGCTCGGCGATGTATTTTTCCGCTTCCAGCGCGGCCATGCATCCCGTCCCCGCCGCGGTCACGGCCTGGCGGAAGATCTTGTCCTGCACATCGCCCGCCGCGAACACGCCCGGGACCGAGGTTCGAGTGCTGCCAGGCACCGTGTGGATGTAGCCTTCGGCATCCATGTCGACATGTCCGGCAAAGATACCGGTGTTGGGGGTATGGCCAATGGCGACGAATACGCCGTCCACCGGCAGGACCGACTCCGTTCCGGTGCCGGTGTCGTGCAGGCGGACCCCGGTCACGACTTCGGGAGAGCCGCCGCCGACGATCTCCTTCACCGTGCTGTTCCAGATGACGTCGATTTTGGGGTGGGCGAACAGCCTGTTCTGCAGGATCTTTTCCGCCCTGAGGCTGTCGCGGCGATGCACCAGCGTCACCTTTTCGGCGTGGTGAGTCAGGTACAGCGCTTCCTCGACCGCCGTGTTCCCTCCGCCGACCACGGCGACGGTCTTGCCGCGATAAAAGAAGCCGTCGCAGGTGGCGCAGGCGGAGACGCCTCGGCCTTGCAGGGTTTCCTCCGACTTCAGGCCGAGCCAGCGGGCCTGGGCGCCGGTGGCGATGACGACCGAAGCGGCGATGTAGGTGTCCCCGGAATCACCCTGGCAGCGGAACGGCGTGCGGGAGAAATCTACGCCGATGATCAGGTCGTGGATGATGCGGGTGCCGACATGGGTCGCCTGGGCCTCCATCTGCTCCATCAGCCATGGACCTTGGATGACGTCGGCGAATCCCGGGTAATTCTCGACATCGGTGGTGATCATGAGCTGACCGCCGGGCTGCATGCCGGCCACCAGGATCGGCGACATGTTGGCACGCGCGGCGTAGATCGCGGCGGTGTAGCCGGCGGGCCCGGCTCCGATGATCAGAACCTTGGTGTGATGCGTTTCGCTCATGCCTGAGCATATCGGTGCGCGGGCGTCCGGGGCAAGTTGGGCGCGCGACGTTTAGACCCGGGGCGAGGCGCCCTGACTATCGCGGATGCCGCCGCTGCTGAACCAACTCCACCATGATGCCTTCCGGGCCGCGGATGAATGCCAGATAGGTTCCGGCATCCCGGGTCAGCGGGCCGATTGCGACGTCCGCGCCCTTGGTTCGGAGTGCGGCGATGGTGGCGTCCAGATCCTCGACAGTAAATCCGATATGCTCCAGCCCGTAATAGGGAAACGGCGGCGCGGCGGTCATCGGATCGTGCGGATGGGTCGGTGCGATCAGGATCTTCTGGCCGCCGACCTTCATGGTGATGCGCATCTGGCCTGGATACAGCGTGCCCGGCGGGTAGACGCCCCGGGTCGCCTCGGCGTCGAACATGGTTTCAAAGAACCGTGCCGTCGCGTCCGGGTCCGGACTGCGCAGATGCACATGGTCGAATTGGAAAATCTCCATGACCGGAAGCTAGAGCATGATCGCGTTGGGCGGAACGTCCGAAGCGCGTGAATCATGCGATCAAACAAAGGGGCTAGAGCGTTTTCAACCTGCACAGTCAGGGTGAAAACGCTCTGGCAGGGACCGGCCGGCAGTCAACGCCGACGCTTGCGCACCGTCTGGTCCTTGCGCATTGTCCCGCCGTGATGAGGGTGAAGGACCGGCATAGCGGTCCGCCGTCGTCGCGTTTGGGGGATGTATCCACTGATGTCCGAGAATTCGACGCCGCTGCTGTCCGTTCGGGGCGTAACCCTTCGATTTGGCGGTGTCGTGGCCCTCGACGATGTCACCTTCGACGTCATGCCCGGGCAGATCGCCGGCCTGATCGGTCCCAACGGCGCCGGCAAGACGACGTTGTTCAACTGCCTCAGCCGGCTGTACCAGCCCAGCGCGGGGGAAATCCTGTTCGAGGACCGGTCGGTCCTATCCGTGCCCCGGCATAAAATCCCGAGGATCGGTATCGGCCGAACCTTCCAGAACGTAGCGCTGTTCGACCGGCTCACGGTGCTGCAGAACGTGATGGTCGGCCGCCACAGTCGCACCAGTGCCGGCTTCGTCGAAAATGCGCTGCGCCTGCCGTCGGTGGGCCGCGAGGAAGCGGCTGTGCGCGAAAAGGCGCTCGAGCTGATCGCGTTCATGAACCTTGGCGCCTTCACCCATCGTGTCGCGGCGGGCCTGCCGTTTCCGATCCGCAAGCGTGTCGAGCTCGCTCGGGCCCTCGCCGCGGAACCCAAGCTACTGCTGCTGGACGAGCCGGCCGCCGGTCTGAACCATGACGAGGTGCATACGCTGGAGGGGCAGATCCGCCGCGTGCGGGACGTGCAGGGCGTTACCGTGCTGTTGGTGGAACACCACATGAGCCTGGTGATGTCGGTGTCCGATAAGGTCGTGGTGGTGAACTTCGGCCGTAAGATCGCCGATGGCCGGCCGGACGAAGTGCGGCAAAACCCCGACGTGATCCGAGCCTATCTCGGCACTGCGGCTTAGGGGAGGGTAGGTCGGGCTCTGCCCGAACCCGCAAAGGAGCCGACGGCCCCTTTGATCCCGATAATTTAAGGGCCGTCGGCCCTTGGCGGGGTACGGGGCGGAGCCCCGATCTAACCTCCCCTAAAACGGCTGATCGCCGCGGACGGTGATGCGGTGCATGATCCGCGTTTCCGCCGGGTAGTCGTTGATCGCGAAGTGCTGGGTGCAACGGTTGTCCCAGAACGTGAGCGTGCCGGTTTGCCAGCGAACACGGCAGGTATGTTCCGGGCGGATCGACTGCTTCATGAAGAAGTCCATCAGCGGCTGGCTTTCTTCATCGGTCATGCCGTCGAAGTGCTGCACGTGACCGCCGATGTAGATTGACTTGCGGCCGGTTTCGGGATGGGTGCGCACCAGCGGATGGATGCTGGTGGTCTGTACGTCGCCGGGGTCCTTGACCTTCATCTCACCCATTTGCCGGTCGTAGCGTTCCTTGCGGGACAGACCGTTGGCGGATTTGAAGTTGTCACCGACACAGACGGTACGAAGCTGTCCAGCGATGGCCTTCATGCCGTCGGACAGGCTTTCGTAGGCCAGGTACTGGTTGGTGAACAACGTATCGCCGCCGGCCGACGGCACTTCCTTGGCATACAGCATCGTGCCCATGGCAGGGCTCGGTGAGAACATCTGATCGGTGTGCCAGGACCCACCGAAATTCTTCTTGTCGGTGGGACGTTTGATGATCGCCAGGATTTCGGGATACTCCGCCATGCCCTCCATGAACGGATGCAGGTGGATCTCTCCCCAGCGGCGGGCAAACGCCAGTTGCTGGGCGGGCGTGATATCCTGGTCTCGAATGGCGATCACCAGATTATCGAGCAGAGCGGCGCGGATTTCCGCCAGGACTTCGTCCGAGACGTCCTCCGACACGTCGACGCCGCGAACCTCGGCGCCCAATGAACCGGCGATCTTCTGGACGTCCAGATGGCGATACTGGGTATTGCGTGGCGCGTTCATCGGCTGAAGGCCTCCTTCCCTACGGGAATGATGCCCCCTGTTACGGGTGGATGGCAAGCCGGCCGGGTTGCTCAGACGCAACGTCGGAGGTTGGTTCTACCCCGGACGATCGCACTCAATACATGTGCATGCCACCGTTGATCGATAGCGTCGAGCCAGTAACGAAACCAGCGTCGTCGGCGGTCAGGAAGGCGACGCCGCGGGCGATATCTTCGGCCTGGCCGAGGCGTCCAACCGGGATCTTCGCAACGATCTTACGCAACACTTCCCCGGGGACGGCGCGCACCATTTCTGTATCGACATAACCTGGCGCGATCGCGTTCACCGTGATGCCAAACCGAGCGCCTTCCTGTGCCAGGGCCTTGGTGAAACCGTGAATGCCAGACTTGGCGGCGGCGTAGTTGACCTGACCGTATTGTCCGGCCTGACCGTTGATGCTGCCGATGTTGACTACACGGCCGTATTTACGATCGCGCATACCCTCGAACGTCAACTTGCACATATTGAAACAGGAGCCGAGGTTGGTGTCGAGCACCGCATCCCACATGTCTCGGCGCATGCGAAGCAAGGTACCGTCACGGGTGATACCGGCGTTATTCACCAGGATCTCGATCGGACCGTATTCCGCGACGACTTTGGCGATGCCGGCCTCGCATTCTTCGTAGTCACAGACATTGAATTTGACGACGGCGATGCCGGTTTCCGCCTGGAAGGATGCGGCGGCGGCTTCGTTCGACGCGTAATTCGCGACGACCGTGCGGCCTTGCGCCTTGAGTGCGAGGCTGATCGCCGAACCAATTCCCCGAGTGCCGCCTGTAACCAGTGCGACGCGTGCCATTGGAACCTCCCTTTCTTGTTGTTCCCGACTTGGCCAGTCTTACCACTTCCGGAGGACATGCAAAGGGCCAAACGGCCTGAGATCGGCAGT
Organism: Rhodopila sp.; assembly: GCA_028291505.1. Taxonomy (GTDB): domain Bacteria; phylum Pseudomonadota; class Alphaproteobacteria; order Acetobacterales; family Acetobacteraceae; genus Rhodopila. Next base: position 5,950 of record JAQGHW010000033.1, read on the forward strand.
CTACCTCAGGCTTACGGAGGATTTACGCCCGGGTTGGTGGTTCGGCATGGCATACTCATCAGTAATGGCCCGGGCAGGATGCAGCAGCCGCAACGCTTCGGTCGACGCCGAACGATCGCCGCCTTATCCCGGGAAGCCTTCGCGAACGCCGGGAAAACGCTCTAGCGTTCCAGAGCCATGGCGACGCCCATGCCGCCGCCGATGCAGAGTGTGGCGAGACCCTTCTTCGCGTCGCGCTTCTGCATCTCGTGCAGCAGGGTGACCAGAATGCGCGCGCCCGAGGCGCCGATCGGATGGCCGATGGCAATCGCGCCGCCATTGACGTTCACGCGGCCGGTATCCCAACCGAGGTCCTTGTTGACCGCGAGCGCCTGGGCCGCGAAGGCCTCATTGGCTTCCACCAGGTCCAGGTCGTCCGGCTTCCAGCCCACCCGGCCCAGAACCTTGCGGGTGGAGGGGATCGGCCCGGTGCCCATCACGGCGGGATCGACCCCGGCGGTAGCGAAACCGGCGATCCGCGCCAGCGGGGTCAGGCCGCGCTTGCTGGCTTCGCTGGCGGTCATCAGGATCAGCGCCGCGGCGCCGTCGTTGATTCCGGAGGCATTGCCGGCGGTGACCGTGCCATCCTTGGTGAAGGCGGGACGCAGCCGAGCCATGCTCTCGGCACTTGAGTCGTGGCGAATGTATTCGTCGTCCACCACCTGGATGTCGCCCTTGCGGCCCTTCACCGTGACCGGCGCGATCTCATCCCTGAAGCGGCCGGATTTCTGCGCGGCGGAGGCTTTCTGCTGCGAACCGAGCGCGAATGCGTCTTGCTGCTCGCGGGTAATCTGGTACTTGGTGGCAACGTTTTCCGCCGTGTTGCCCATGTGGTAGCCGTGGAACGCATCCCACAGGCCGTCCTTCAGCATGGTATCGACGAACTCCAGGCCGCCCATCTTGGTGCCGTTGCGCAGGTGTGCCGCGTGGGCTGACAGGCTCATGCTTTCCATGCCGCCGGCGGCGACGATGGTGCTCTCGCCGGTGCGGATCTGCTGTGCCGCGAGGGCAACGGCGCGCAGCCCCGAACCGCAGACCTGGTTGATGCCGAATGCGGTCGCCGAGTCCGGCATACCCGACATACGGGCCGCCTGACGGGTCGGGTTCTGCCCCTCGCCGGCGGCAAGCACCTGGCCGAAGATCACCTCATCCACATCGGCGGCTTCTACGCCGGCTCGCGAGAAGGCGGCCTGCAGCGCGACGGCACCCAAATTCTGTGCGTGAATCGTGCTCAATGCGCCGTTGAAGCTGCCGACTGGGGTCCTGGCAGCCGAGACAATGACGATGTCATCCATGTCCTGCTCCTCCTCTCGCGGCTGATCCCGCGACTTGCCGGATACTACCGTCTTGCGTTCAAGTGCGTCGACCAGCGGTTGAATGCAAGGACGGGATTCACACACCCAGCTTCGCGGCCACGTCCTGGATGTCGGTCGCGACGATGTCCCAGTCCTGCTCCGCCGCATAGTCCCGCTTCTGGTTCGGCCCATATTCGCCGGGGCGGGGGAAGAAGGCGGTCAACAGCCCGCAGGCCCGAGCCTTGGCGAGGTCGCCGTTGTGGGCGGCGGCCATCATCACCTGGTCCGGCCGCACGTTCAGCATTTTGGCGACGCCCAGATAAGTCTCGGGGTCGGGTTTGAAGTGCCCGAACAGATCGGAGCCGAAGATCATGTCCCAGGGGATGCTGCTGAACTTGGCCATGTTCAGCAGTAGTGAGACATTGCCGTTCGACAGTGGCCCGATGATGAAGCGCGACTTCAACCGCGTCAGGCCCGGCACGGCGTCGGGCCACGGGTGCAGCCGGTGCCAGCCCAGGTTGATGTGGGTCAGGTCGTCCTCGGACAGGCCTTTGATGCCGAACTCGGTTACCAACCGGTCCAGCGAGGCGCGGTGCAGGTTATCCAGCGTCGTCCAGGGCAGTTCGCCGGTGCGGACGCGGTCCATGGAGGGGTGATAGGCGGCCCGCCAGGCATCGACCAATGCGGGCCAATCGGCGGTGACACCGCGGCCGGACCCGTAGGCGGTCAGGTCGGCGATCAGGCTGGACCGCCAGTCGACGACGGTGCCGAAAGTGTCGAAGACAATGGCCACAGGTTGTTTGGTCGGCATGAAGGAACCTCCCTGATGTTCGGCGCCCTGACGGTCGGGCGCTGTTCGAAGCAGCAAAATCCCCGAACGGCTCGCGGTCAAGGCGGCAGGATCAGGTGGGCCGGTCGAATGTCCGTAGCCAGCCCAACAGGGGGCGCCACAGCGATGCCTCCGCTCGGGCACCCGCCGCCATCCCGATATGGCCGGCCGCCGGCTGGTGCAGGACGGCGCCGGGGATCAGACCGGCGAGCGGGCGGGCGGATTCTGGCGGGACGATCCGGTCGCGCCCGGGGACAGCGACGAACGTTGGTTTGGTGATCGCCGACGGGTCGACCGGCAATCCGGCGATCCGCCAGTTGCCGCGGGCCGGGGCGTTTTCGCCGTACCACTCACCGAGGCAGGCACGGGCGACCTCGGCAGCCAACGGGACGCCGTCGTTCAGCCAGTCCTCCAGCGCGACGAACAGCCTGGCGCGGGCGCCGTCCTGCGGCAGGCGGGCGAAACCGCGATATTTCTCGGCCACCCCCCACGGATCGAGCATCGCGAACAGCGATTGCAGGAGATCGACAGGCAGAGCGTGGCTGAAGGCCAGAGCGGGCTCCAGCAACGGCAAGGTTTGCGCCGCCTGGATCGCTCGCTCCGGTTCGGGAGCGTGGAAGTCCCACGGCGCGGCCAGAAGTGCTAAGCCTCGAATGAGGTCGGGTCGGCGTTGGGCGGCCGCGACGGCAAGCGTGCCACCCATGCAGTAGCCCGCCAGCACCGGCGGCTCGCCGGCAGCCTGGGCAGCGGCGGTCATCGCCCGCTCCAT
>JAQGHW010000050.1 GCA_028291505.1 Rhodopila sp.
GACAACATCACTGCGGTTATCGCTATACCGTAACCATCTGCCGCGCCACACCTGATGCACCGAATTCAGGCGTTGGTGCACTTGGCGGATAGAAGGCGAGATGACCCCAGAGCTGCCTTGCCGTTAACGCCCGCTGCTACGTGTAAAGCTGACCCGTGCCGATGCCGTGCCGCCTCTGCCGGTGATGCACCGGGGTCGAACTCTGTGTCGCGATCGTCTGCTTTTGTTCGACCCTCCATTGGCGGCCACGTTCGCCGCGGGTGATCAGTTCCATCCGAGAAGCGCTCTTATGCCTGCTCGCATGATCGCTCTCCGACGCCACAACTTCGGCTGAGATCGTGTCGATTTCCATCAACCAACAACATGCTTCCGGCCGTCATCGCCATGTGGGACAGCCGCGACGCTTATGCTGCTGCCCAAGCCGAGAACGGTGGTTTGGCAGCTGTAGACTTGCTGCGGGGGCCTGGGTCCCCGTCGTCAACCATGGGTATACTACATATGTAACACGATACACGCAGGCTGAAAGAAACGCGTAACATGCTCCATCTATACTCGCTATTAGTTGGTTGCCAACACTTGATCATCCTTTAGCAAGATCCGGAAAATGCCTGTTCCGCACCTCACCCGCGATATAGACACCGTAACAGTCGTAAAAGTTGGGGCCATTCCCTCCCGGGCCGCCACAGATGCGGTGATTTCAGATTCGAACAAGATCAGAGTTATGTCCACGCCCATTGTGGCAACTGTTGAAGGTGGAACTCTGAGCTGTGTGGCGTCTTCGGGAACCGCCGTTTCCAATGGGACCTACATCCACTATATGGATGGTTGGTGCACGGTTGGAGACATGGATGAGAACCAGCCGATCGTAATCAGCGGCAACTTCAGCGGTTGCTGGTTCATGGTATACAGAAGCAGCCACGGACAGTTTAAATGTATGCATGTTTACCGGCCCGCGGGGCCCCAAGCTGATAATCTTGTGACGGCTGTTGGGCATTATGCGCAGGCGCAAGGTTGGCAACAGATGGTGCAGCTGGGTTCAACCGGATTGATCAAGGGACCGGTTGATCAGGTTTGGTTCGTTGCTCAACTCCGGCCGTATCACGAGATCGGCGTATCTCGAATGTGTATAGGTCGCCAGGGACAAATAACCTGGCACGATACCACTTTGATTTCGGTTTGAAACTCTCAGGCCCGCCGCTCTCCGGCAACCGTTCTACATCCATGGCGGCAGCAAAACGGTTCGATACCTCTCGCACAGGCTGACCTAACCCATCGCTGTCTAAGTGCGCTCCGTCGCCGGGCACGCATCTGCCCTGGCCTGCAGGGCATGGGCATGGGCATCCTGGCGCAGCTTCCCCGGCCGCACGCCGTATTTTCGCAAAAACGCCCGGCTGAACGCGGCGGAGGACTGATACCCCACCTCCGCCGCAATCTGGTCCATCGACCCGGCGCCGCTGCTGAGCCGGCGCCGGGCCAACCCAAGCCGCAGATCGGCCAGGAACGCCAACGGCGCCACCCCCGCCGCCTTGCGGAACGCCCGCACCAGCGTCGCCCGCGACGCCGCCGCCGTCTGCGCCAACGCGTCGAGCGTCCAGGCGCGCATCGGATCACGCACCATCGCCAGCACCGCCTGCGCGGTCATCCGCTGATTGAGCAGCCGCAGCAGGCCCTCCGCCGGCGCCGATACTTCGAGATGGGCGCGGAGCATCATCACGAACAGCGCGCTCGCCAGATCCTTCGCGATGGCGGCAGCGCCGGGCCGGTCGCTGCCCAGCTCATCCCGGATGCCAAGCATCAGCGGGCTGAAACGGCTGGCCAGCGGCGACGCGCCAACCCGCAGCACGACGACATCCGGCAGCGCCGCGACGATCAGGTTCTGCGGCGCCGCCTCGAAGTGCAGCCGGCCGCAGATCAACTGGGTGTCCGGTTCGATGCCCACGCTCGCCTGGACGCGGAGCGTATTGCGGTAATGGACCGCCACCGGCGGCCCCGCATGCCCGGCCGAACCCGGCGCGCGAACCGTATGGGCGTCCCCGTGGGGCAGTAGCAGGATGTCGCCGGCGTCCAGGTGCAGCGGGCCGAAGCCGGGCCGATCGAGTTGGACGCTGCCCTTGGTGACGATGTGGAACATCGCCCACTCCGCCAGCTGGGGCTCGTGGGTCGATGACCAGGCGCCGCCGAAATTGCAGAAATCCTCCAGCTCCGGCCGGACGCGCAGCAAGGGCGCCAACCCGCTGAGTGCGTCGTAGACCGCCGGGTCCGTCATGGCATCACCGATCCGCCCCCTGCTTGATCCGCCCCTGCTTGATCCGGGCGGACATCGCATTGCGCCGCGCCGGCATCAACGTCCCACCCGCTGCGGCCTATTTTCCCTTTGCACCACAAAGGAGGTCGCCATGCACATGTTCGATTGGAACACCTATCGCCAGCAGGTCGTCGCGGGGGTTGGCGGCTTCGCCAAGCTCAGCCCGGAGACGGTCCGCGGCTATGGCGCGATGGGCGCCGCCGGGCAGAAGACCGGCCATCTTGACGCAAAAACCCGTGAGCTGATCGCCGTCGCGGTCGCGATCACCCTGCGGTGTGATGGCTGTATCACCGTCCATACCGATGCGGCCCGCAAACTCGGCGCGACGCAGGAGGAGGTGGCGGAGGCGTTGGGCGTCGCCGTCAGCGTCAACGCCGGCGCCGCCATCGTTTACTCGACCCGCGCCCTCGATGCCTATGCCGCCTCGACTGAGGCATGACCTAGAGCGCTTTCACCGTGACCCGGACATTGCGTGCAATGTCCTGCGCGCAGGGCGAAAGCGCTCTATCTCCTTGTTTGATCGCATGATTCACACGCCTCGTGCGAAAAGCGCGTCCTGCGGACGACGAACGTTCCCCTCGCGTTTCGTCAGCTTGGCTGACGCCAACGAAACGCTGGCCGCTCAGCGTGATCATGCTCAAATTCCTGAAAGAGCCAGTGCCATGACCATACAGATCCGTCGCATCCTCGGCCTTGTGGCCAGTCATCAATCGAACTGGATCGGGCTTCATGGGATGCGGATTGCCATCGCCGTCGTCTTCCTGTGGATCGGCGGCCTGAAATTCGTCCCCTACGAGGCGGACAGCATCACGCCGTTCGTTGCCAACAACCCGGTGATGTCGCTCTTCTACGAACACCCCGATCAATATGCCCGGCATTTGACCCGTGAAGGCGAGCTGAAGCCGGCCGAACGCACGTGGCAGACTGCCAATGACACGTACGGCTTTTCGCGCGGGCTAGGCACGGTGGAGTTGGCGATCGGTTTCTTGACGCTCGCCGGGCTGGTGTACCGCCGTATGGGGCTGGCCGGCGCCATCCTCGCCTTCCTGACGCCGTTCGTGACCCTGTCGTTCCTGTTGACGACGCCGGAGGCCTGGGTTCCGGCGCTGGGTGACGCGCAGCATGGCTTCCCGTACTTGTCGGGCGCCGGCCGCCTGGTGCTCAAGGACGTCATGCTGATGGCCGGTGGGTGGCTGGTCCTGGCCGACAGCGCCCGAGCGGTCCTGGCCGCCAGGCAGATTTCGCCCCAGACAGTGGGGCAGTCCGGCGCCGCAGCCGCGCAGCTGCGGACATGAGCGTTCGCTAGGGCAAGCCCGGCGCAGCATCGTCTCGTTTGGCGATGGCCTCGCCGGGCTATCGAGCCCTCCGACCGATTGAGAGGCGCGGCACCGGTGGCAGGGTCTGCGGCCCACCGCCGGAGTGGCTTCCCAGCCGACGCCGGTTTCGGCAGTGTGGCGGGATGACCCTACGGATTGCGATCGCCGGGATCACCGGCCGGTTGGGCGTTCTGCTGACCGAGGAGGGGATCGCGGCCGGGCCTCACCCTCGCCGGCGGCACGTCACCTGCCACCTCTGACCTGGCCAGGTTGTCGCGTTGCAAGTATCCGCAACATTCCATCACCGATCCGTCCGGCCCGGGCGAGGACGAACTCGTAAAATTCTATCTACAGCAACACGGTGTTCGGATGAGTGTCGCACCGTGATCGCTCGACGCTGAGTAACGACATCAAGCGGAATGCATAAGTTGGCGCTGCGCCCAATGTGACAAGGCACGCTGAGCGCTGGCGGTGTGAGAGCGATGCAAATCGCGCGTACCGGGTATCTCACAACTGATAGCCTGATACCCGACGCGACGTCCAAAGCCTGGTTTAGTCGGCGAGATATCCTTCCGCCGCGAATGCTTTCAGCGCCGCGACCTTTGCCGCGTCGGGTTCGCAGTTTTATTCTGAATGGTGACAAAACGGCGCGCCGCGCTCGATGAAGATGGGCACTACGTGTTCGCTATTACACTATGACGGCGCACTCACTACCACCTTTCGGCCGCCGAAATGACGCCAAGGCTCTTGCGGGCACTATGACACACTGACCGATATGGAGCACCGTACCAGGTGGACGAAAGTTACTGACTATCGCGCGAAAAGTACCCGTCACTCAGCGTCCGCATGAAGCTTACGAGCGCGTCCTCGTCGGCGTCCGACAGGCCAAGCCGACCGACGCGGCTCGTGTTCATATTGGCGGTCAATTCCGGAGCCGGCCAACAGGTCGTGCCCTCACCAGGGTCGCCGGCCTGGCAACGCGGCAGGACGTCACGCGTGTTGTAGAAATGCACGATCTCCTTCAGGCTGCGAAAATATCCGTTGTGCCCGTAGGCCTTCACAAACGCCGGATAGGGCCGCTTGTCGACGTTGCGCAGCGTTGGCACCTGGAAGCGTCCGGTGACCCCCGGCTCCAGCTTGCGCCATCGGGCGTCCACCGATGATGGATGACTGAGCAGATTGCGCTCAGCGAGGAAGCCGGCGACGCCCGGATCGACATAAGACGGACCTGCTGGATTCGCGACGTAGCCAAGCGCGTCCGTTCGCTGCTCGGCGTAGTACGGCAGACGTGGATTGGCGGGTGTGCCGATATTGCTTGCGGTGAAATCGGTGAAAAGTGGATCTTCGCCGGGGCCGCCGTCACGGTGGCAGGTGTTGCACTGCGCTTTGCCACGAAACAGGTCGTAGCCGAGTTGTTCTTGCGGCGTGAACTTCGCCTTGCCCGCTTGCACCGCGTCGTATTTCGACGTGAATGACGTCACCTCGGCGGACGCCTCATAACTTGCGATGGATTGCGCCATCTGGTCGAAGGTGGTGTTCGTCCGGCCGCGGTCTGCGGGGTCGAGTCGCACCGGCAGCGTGCCTTCCGGCGGCGGGCCTGGAGTATCGCAGACCCGCTCCACGTCCTCCGGCCATTTGATGGCGAAGGCCTGGGGCCCCCAGAGCAGTTCGAACAAGCCGCGATAAGGTCGTTGCGAGGCGCGATACACCGCGCAGGCAGCATCCGGTAGCGCCATCTCAACCGGGTTGGTCGGCGGCCCCTCCGCCTGCTCTGCGGCCGGATTGCCGAGGCGGCGACCGGTCGCGCGCATGTCCCAGAAATTCCCGCCGACCAGGTCGCCCTGCCCTGGATTGTAGTGCAGCACGGGCGACAATGCCGCATAACTGTGCGTCTGCGGTTTGCGGTTGCTGAACCGGGTGCGCACTGAGCCGGGATAGGCGCCCGTGGTCTCGTTCAGTTCGGAAAGCGGGCCGGTGAAGCCGGTCTCGGGCATATGGCAGAAAGCGCAGGCCTCGTTCCGGTTCACCGAAAGCTGCTTGTCGTACAGCATCGCTTTGCCGAGCAACTCGAGCTGCTGCACCTGGTTGTCGGGCGCCGTGGGCAGCCGCGCCAGCGTTGCCGCCTCGATGTGGTCGATCTCCTCCACGACCTGTGCGATCTCCTGCAACGCCTTGGGCGACAAGATCGTACCGCGTTCGGCGGCGCCATGGGCGTGTGCCGCGACGCAAACGCCGATCAGCACTGCTATGATCGGCAGCATGCGTACCATTTCACGTCTCCTCCGCCCGCCAGGACAGCCGCCACGCTCAGCTGTGTCCGAATCACCGAAAATCAACGTTCACAAACGCTAACTTCGGTCTGGCGGTATTGGAAGACACCCAAAGTCTCGCTGCCAGTGCATCCGGGCGTCCAATATCTGCATGCGAGGAGCCTACACACAGCGCGAATTGCCGGGGAATCGCTGAATTTCAAAATCAAGGAAGATCTCCGCGCCGATATCCTGCCGTAACGTCCGCGCGAAGCGCCGCATTCCAAAGGTGCCGCACTTTGCAGCGGTCCCTCCGGCGCGCTGGCCGCCGTCGGTTGCCGATAGTGCAAGGCGCCCGGAATGGGGCATGATCTTTGCCATGCATCACCCGACC
>JAQGHW010000066.1 GCA_028291505.1 Rhodopila sp.
CGAACTTGGCATGGAGAGATAAACAACCGGTTAACATTCCAGGTGTTTGCGGCAGTCAGTTTCACTTGGGTATGCGACGCCCCAATGGCCGCCACACGCTGATCTGACCAAGCCGAACCGGCACTCGCGCCCCGGCAGTCGCACCTACGACATCCGCAATAACCGCAGTACCTCACCCTCCGTCAGGATCTGCGGCAGCACCTCGGGCCGTCCGCCGCCGCCGGGAAAGAATACATATAGCGGCACCCCGTCCCGCCCGTTCTGCTGCAGGAACGCGGTGATCGCCGGGTCCTGGCGCGTCCAATCCCCCTTCAAATAGGTCACGTCGTCCGCCGCGAACGCTTTCCGCACCTGCTCAGTCCCGATCGCCACCCGCTCGTTCACCAGGCATGTCACGCACCACGCGGCCGTCATGTTCACGAAAACCGGCCGTCCCTGCGCCCGCAGCGCCGCCAGCCGCTCCGGTGTGAATGCCTCGGCGTTCGCGCTGGCTTCAGCCGAGGCCCCAACCGGCACCGCCGAGATCCCGCTCAACACCGCCAGCGCCGCCAGCACCGACATCACGGCCGCCGCTTGCCCGAACCGTCTGGGCTGCACACCGGACGCCTGTGTCGTGCCGAACACCCACCCGGCGAACCCCACCAGCACGACCCCCACCGCGGTCCCCAGCACACCGTTCGGTCCTGCCTCCTGGCTGACGACCCAGATCAGCCAGGCCGCCGCGCCGTACATCGGGAATGCCAGCGCCTGCTTCAGCACCTCCATCCACCGCCCCGGCCGCGGCATCAGCCGAGCCAACCCGGGTATCGAGGCCAACGCGACGTACGGCGCGGCCAAACCGAGCCCCATCACCATGAACACCAGGACGGTCACAGCGGGGGGCGCCGCCAGTCCGGCCGCCACCGCCACCCCCATGAACGGTGCGGTGCAAGGCGTTGCCACCAGCACCGCCAGCAGCCCGGTGAAGAAACTCCCCGCCACGCCATGCCGCTCGGTCAGCCCGTTACCGGCCCCGGCCAGCCCCCCACCGACCTGGAACACCCCGGACAGGTTCAACCCCACCGCGAACAGCAGCCACGTCATCCCCGCCACGAACACCGGCGAGGAAAACTGGAACCCCCACCCGGCCGCAGTTCCCGCCGCCCTGGCCGCCAGCAGCGCCCCCGCCAGTGCCACGAACGTCACCAGCACGCCGGCCGTATAGGACACCGCATGGGCGCTCCCACGGCCGGCATGCCTCGCCAGCGCGACCGCTTTCATCGCCAGGATCGGAAACACGCACGGCATCAGGTTCAGCACCAACCCGCCAAGGAACGCGAACACCAAAATCTGCCCCAGCGGAGGCAACGCCGCGGCCGGCGGCGGTCCCGGCACCGCATCCACCACAACATCCGCCTGCATACCCGTCCGGTCGCGCACCGACAGCACGCCCGATAGATCCTTCGACGCGTCGAACCCATGCGTCAATTTCAGCGCCAGGGTGAAGCCGCCGACCCGCACCGACAGCGGTTGCGCTGCATCGTCCTGAATGCGGGCCGGTTGATCCGGGATGAACCACGCATCCGTCACCGTCGCGGTCGTCAGCTCCGGCCCCTGCACGAACAGCGTCCCATCCGGGGAAATCCGCGCGGCCCAGGGTGACGCGCGAGGCACCGCCCGGTCATGCGCCGCGAACAACCCCGCCTGAGCCGACGCCCCCGGCGTCCCAATCGGCAGCGTAAGCGAGAAATCGCCCTCTTCCGGCACGCAGATATCCTTGCACACCAGCCATTGCGCATGCGCCTTGATCGCCCCCGTTGAGGCCGTCACCGTAACCGGCAGCAGCACCTCCCCGGTGTAGGCGTAGGTCATCACCGATCCCTCGGCGACGCGCCGCGGCGTGGGCCAGTCGATCGCCGACTGCGTGACACCGTCGATCGTCAGCTCGGGAGGCACCCCGGCATCCCCCGGGTTCTTCCAGTACGTGTGCCAGCCATCCGCCATGCGCAGCCGCAACGCGACCCGGAACGGCGCACCCGGCCGCATCGCATCGGTGTCGGTGACCAGAGTCGCGACGGCACGTTTGCTGGCCACCGGAGCGCTTTCCAGCGCCCGCGCGGGGACCGCCACTGTCATCATCAGCGCCGGCCCCGCAACCATCAGCCCCGCAACCATCAGCATCGCCATCAGAAGCCGCTTCATGCCGTCTCCACCTGCCGCCAAACCGCGGTGATATGCGCCCGCCACGTCGCCGATGCCAGTCGTGGGGCTTACCTTCCTGGATTTTTCGTCCTAGCGTTCTCCCAACGACGCTGAAAAGGGGAAACCGCTCATGACTTCCAACGGCTTTGGAGGCGACTGCCTCGCTGGCGTGCGCGTCCTGGACATGACTCAGTTTGAGGCCGGGCCATCCTGCACCGAGACCCTCGCCTGGATGGGCGCCGAGGTCGTGAAGGTCGAAAATCCCAAAGGCGGCGATCCCGGCCGGTCGCTCGGCGGCAAACCGGGCCAGGACGACCCCTATTTCCTGAACTTCAACGCCAACAAGAAATCCATCACCGTCAACCTGAAGGACCCGCGCGGCCTGCAACTGGTCAAAGACCTCGCCGCCAAAGCCGACGTCCTGGTTGAAAACTTCGCCCCCGGAGCCATCGAGCGCCTAGGTCTCGGCGCCGACGTCATCCGCGCCCTGAATCCCTCGATCATCTATTGCCAGGTCAAAGGCTTCGGTGAGGGCAGCCCATACGAAAAGAACCTCGCCTTCGACATGATCGCCCAGGCCTGCAGCGGCATCATGAGCACCACCGGTGAGCTCGACGGCCGCCCCCTCAAACCCGGCCCGTCGCTCGGCGACACCGGCACCGGCATGCTGCTGTCGATCTCCATCCTGGGCGCGCTCTATCGGCGTAAAGCCACAGGGCAGGGGGACCATCTGCAAGTGGCGATGCAGGACGCGATGCTGCACTACATGCGCATCGCATTCTCCTACCAGTCCCGCACCGGCAAGGCCGCGCCCCGCGCCGCCGACAGCAGCGTGTCCGGCGGCAACCCACCCATGGGCACCTTCCCCAGCAAAGGCGGCGGCCTCAACGATTACGTCTACGTCTACACCTCTCGCGCCAACCCCGAACATTGGCGCCGCCTGCTGGGCGTCATCGGCCGCGAGGACCTGATCGGCGATCCGCGCTACGACAGCCCCGCCGCCCGCGCCGAACGCGCCGCCGAAGTCAACGAGATGATCGCCGGCTGGACCCGCCAGCACACCAAGCACGAAGCGATGGAGATCATCGGTGCCGCTGGAATCCCCGCCGGCGCGGTGCTCGACACCATGGAACTCACCAACGATCCCACTTTCGAGCAGCGCGGCATCATGCAGACCATCGACCATCCCGTGGTCGGTCCCTTCAAGATGGTCGCCTGGCCCGTTCGCTTCTCCGGCAGCCCCCCGCCGGTCAAGCCCGCACCATTACTGGGGGCGAACAACAGCGACGTGCTGACCAATTGGCTTGGACTGAGTCCAGACCAGGTCAGCAGCCTGCACGGCGACAGCATCATCGGCTGAACCGACGGTCGATCCTGCCGCTTGGTTCGCAAGCGTCAGGTGAATCGGCCCGTCAAATCAGATGGATAGAGTAAACCGCTCCTTCCATCAGGGAGACCAGGAACATGGCAGAGATCACCGGCTCGGAAATCATTGCAAGATGCTTGCAAAAAGAAAATGTGAAAGATCTCTTCTACATCATGGGCGGCCCGATGCTGCTGGCGGAGGCCACCTGCGTCAAGGAAGGCATCCGCATGATCGACGTCCGCCACGAACAGGCGGCCGCCTTCATGTGCCAGGCCTATAGCCGCCTGAAGCAGGTCCCATCGGTCTGCATGGCCGCCTCCGGCCCCGGCGTCACCAACCTGATCACCGGCATGGCCAACGCACTGGTCGATTGCTGCCCGGTCGTGGCACTCGGCGGATCCAGCCCGCTCTCCCAGTTCGGCCGCCAGGTGTTCCAGGAAATCGACCAGGTCGAGCTGATGCGCGGTTGCTGCAAATACGTCGACCGCCTGATCAACCTCAAACGCATTCCGCAACAGATCAACTTCGCCCTGCAGAAGGCGATCAGCGGCAAACCCGGCCCGGTCTACCTCGATTGCCCCGGCGACATGCTCTACCAGAAGATCGACGAGAACCTGGTCGACTGGAGCTTCGCCGGCCGCCCCATCCTGGACAGCCGCCCAATGGGCGACCCGCGCCAGGTAGACGCCCTGATCGGTGCGCTGGCCGAAGCAAAAAATCCGCTGATCGTATCAGGCTCCGGCGTGATCTGGTCGCGCGCGTGGGCCGAGATGCAGGCCTTCGTGGAAGCCGCCGGAATCCCGTTCTACACCACCCCGCAAGGCCGCGGCGTCGTACCCGACG
>JAQGHW010000094.1 GCA_028291505.1 Rhodopila sp.
AGTAATAGAACGCCGTGCTGTTGTTGGTGATGTCGACCGTAATGAAGCCAAGGTTCAGCGGCGCGCGGGAGAATCCCCGTAACCCGTCGTAGCCTCCCGTCAGGGCATCCCAGCTATAGGCGACATAGAACGCGATCTGGCCAAATGCGACCGTTACCATCGCAAAATAGACGCCACGGCGCTTGACGATGAGCAAGCCGAACAGCGTCCCGGCCAGGCCACCCAGCAGAACCCCCGCCAGCATGGCCAAGGGCGTGCTGGCAGTCAGATATTTCAGCGTCAGACCCGCCCCGTACGCACCAAGCCCGAAATACGCGGCATGGCCGAAACTCATGACGCCGGTGAATCCCAGCAGCAGGTTGAACGACATCGCCGCCAGTCCAAGGACGACGACACGCCCCGCCAGCGCCGTGTAGCCCCCCAGCATCGGCAGCCAGACAGGAACCATGAGCAGCAGCGCCCAGATGATGACGGCGGTCAGCCAGGGCCGCGCAGGCACTGCGGGTGCCCCTACGGCGGCAGTGGTAACACTCATGCGAGCATCCCTTCTTCACCCATCAACCCACGCGGGCGCAGCACCAGGACAACCAGCATGATAACGTAAATCACCGCCTCACTGGCGGCAGGCCAGAAGACCGTCGTCAGCGCGCCGGCAACACCGATCAGCAAGCCGCCGAGCAAAGTCCCGGTCAGGCTGCCGACCCCGCCCACGATGATCGCGATGAAACTCGGCATCAGCAGGTCGTCGCCCATGTTCGGGTTCAACCCGATCTGTCCGGCCGCCAACACCCCCGCCAGTCCCGCAAGCAACGAACCGACCGCGAAGTTGAAGGAGCGCAGCATGCCGACGTTCACCCCCAGCGCGGCCACGGTATCCAGGTCCAAGGTTCCGGCTCGGATACGAATGCCCACACGGGTGTAACGCAGAAAGGCGAACAGGCCGGTCACCGCCCCGATCACAATCGCCACCATGAAGATCCGATACCAGGTGATGAAGAACAAGTCGGCCGACAGCGGAGTCGACAACACATCCGGGATCGTCATCGGCAGACCGTTCGGCCCCCAGATGTAGCGACAGACATCCTGCATGATGAATGCCAGACCAAACGTCAGCAGCAGACTGTAGACCGGATCACGTGAATAGACCCGCCGGATCATCAGCCTCTCGATCAGGAAGCCGAACACCGCCGTCAGAATCGGCGACACCAGCAGCGCCCCCCAAAATCCAATGAACGGCGTCAACACGAAAGCGATGTATCCGCCCAGGGCCAGGAAGTTCCCGTGGGCGAAGTTGATGACGTTGGACAGATTGAGGATCAGCGACAGTCCCAGCGCCATCAGCACATAGAACGCGCCGATGATCAGCCCGTTCGTCACATTGAACAGTACGAGTTGCAGCATCGGCAGTCCTTCGGTGCTAAACCATGTTCGCGAACTGAGTGTTCAAAGATCGTGCGATCAAACGTGAAGCATGACCGCGCTGGACAGACGCCGGCCACGCCATCATGCAACCAGACAACTCAAGAACATCCTCAAGCCGCCGAAGCGACATGAAGATGCCCAACCGAGTTCAGGGCGTCGGCCTCAAGCCGGATGGACCATCTTGCAGCCGGTTTCGGAAACCGGTCCAGCGGCCTTCTCCCCCGGCACGACCGTCGCGACAGTAAACACGTCGTCCGGATTGCTGGTCGGCGGATGCACATCACCCACGAAGATGTTGGACATCAACTGATGGTCGCCGGCCCGATAATAAACCCGGCCTGGTTGCAGCGCGACGTCCGGAGGAAGGTCCATGTCTTCCATCGCCAGCGACAGCTTCGGTCCTTCCAACGACTTCGCCTTCTCGGCACCGAGCCGGACCGAATGCACGGCAACATAACCAAACCAATGGCGCGCGCTGGGCGTCTTGCCGGTTGTCTTGCGGAAATCGGCGACAAACGCCGCGACCTCGGGCACGGTCGGCTGGTTCCACCACCATTCCATGTCCCACGATCCCGCCTGTGCGTCGGCCGGCACCGCTTTGACGGTCTCGAGTTCGAACAGCGCACCACCCAAGTGCATTTCCTTCTGCATGCCGAACTGGGTGAACTGCTTCATGCAGTTGATCTGTGCCAGGCCGCCCATGTTGTTCAGCAGCACGTTCGGCTTGTAAGCCTTGGCCTTGATCAGCGTGGCAGAGAATTCCGAGGTGTTGATCGGCAGCAACTCCGCCTGATACTCGCCGCCCAGGGCCTTCAGGTTTTTGATGAACCCGTCCTGCAGCGTATGGCCATACGCATAGTCGGGTGTAATGAAGAAAAACCTCTTGCCAAAGCGCTTCACCAGGTCACCCGTCACCGCGGCCGCATCCATGGACGTGGTATTGCAAATGCGAAATACATTCCACTTGCAGTCCGTACCAGTGATCGGGTCGGTGTGGCCCCCGGGGACAATTTGAAACACCTTCAGTTCGCTGGTCACCTGCGACATGGCATAAGCAATGCCCGAATTCACGTCGCCGAAAATGACATCGACCTTGTCACGCTCGATCAGCTTGCGGGTTTTCTGCACCCCCGTGCCAACGTCGTTGGCCGAGTCCTCCACCAGCAGCTCAATCTGGCGCCCAAGAATGCCATTCTTTTTGTTAATCGTCTCAACGGCATAACGCGCGCCCTCAACCTCGCTGGCGGCAAGCGCGGACAGGATGCCGGTCAGCGGATTAACCATCCCGATGCGGACCGCGGTTTCCCCGCGCGCCGAGATGATCGGCGGCGCTGAAAGGACCGTTACGGCCAGGCCGGATTTGAGCAGTGCGCGACGGCCCCACGTGGGACCTTGGATAGACGCCATTTATATCTCCCCGTTACATCGTTTCTACGTGGCTGACCGATGCCACGATTTGTGGGGCGAGGATATATGCGGCTTAGCTGGTAGCGTCGAGTGTTAATAACATGCTACACGTTATTCACGCCCCACGGCGCCGAACAAGCGCGGTCCCCGAGACGCGGAACGAGCGTCGTCGCTGAAGGCGTGTCGGACCCGAATCCTCAGCCACCAGCCCGAGTCGTTTCGTCGAGAGCCTCCGCCGCGATCGACCGTTCGGGCGTCGCCAGCAGGAATCGCGCCACCGCCTGCACGATCACCGACGGAGGTTGTTCCGTCATGCAGCGAGCCGTCGCGAAGCTGCGCGGGCAGTGGTTCATCCAGGTCTCGTTGACCCACCAGCAGCCGCCACAGAATGATGGGTCTATGTTGATGTTGTCCGGATAGCCGAAATAGCGTGACGACGTCGGGCCGAACACTACGCAACTCGGTGTTCCCAGGCTGCTTGCCAGGTGGACCAACCCCCCCTCGTTGTCGAGGTGCAGAATGGCACCACCGATCAGCCCCGCTACCTCGCGAAGCGACGTCTGATCGATCAGTTGCAAATCGACTTCAGGCAGGCGGTCGCTCGTCTGGATGCCAACCTGGACGAACAGGATGTCGCCGCGCAGTTGACGCAGACCGTTGATGACCTCCGCGAAATGGGGATAGCACTTGGTCGCCCGCTCGCCGGACACGACCATATCCGAGTCGTATCCATTATGCACCGTGATGTACAGGCGCCGATGCAGCGCATGTCCCACCGTCCGCGGGTCGGTCCTCTCAAGGGCCAGGCCGTCGCCGCCATAAGGCAGGCCCGCGATGAAATGCAGGTAGTCGCGGCGCCCGCGGTTGGCAAAGATCGCCTTCTGGGCGAGGAAGGAATCAAGCCGTGGTTGCTGCACGATAATCGGTTCGATCTGTGGGCGGAAGCGCCTGATCGCCGCCACCACCTGCTGCAGGCGCGGATGCGCATCCACCCTGGCCTGGCGGAACGATCCCTCGTCTATCGCCACGAACTGGCTGATTTGCGCGGCGACGGTATACAGGCTGCCCGCCGGATCGAACACCGCCTCGTCGTAGCTGGTTCGGAACCCGGGAACAGAGGCAAATATCCAACGCACAAGGTTCGGTTTATTCGAATAAATATCAAATACAGTCGGACCAATGTATTCACACAGATCGCGGACAAAGCGCGCGATAACGATGTAATCACCGATCCCGCCGAGGATTCGCAAACCGATCACCGGCACGCTCGATGACAGTTTCGTGTTCGGGCCCCGCAGGCGCCGGTTCACCAGCGACCGGGTAACGGCGAAACCCACGTATCGCATCGACGGAATGAGCTTCTTGCCCATAAAGCGCACCGTGTGCCGAAGCGATTTGCTCAGGCTGCCCGTCTCCGCATGCACTTCGGAGAAGGTCAGCAAAATGCGCCGCAGGCGTGCCCGATTTATGTCGGACATCAACATGACAACGACTGACCAATTTGGGTGCCTGGCACCAGCGTCCCCTCTGACCCGCTCATGAGCGTTCGGTTGCCCAGACCGGGAGTACCGCCATTTGACGTCGTCCGCAACTGACCCCGCTCCCGGTCAGGCGACCTCCGGGAATTCTATGCCCACGGGCGCACACGCCCCGCCAGTGTCCTGCCCCCGAAGGTCGTCGCATTTTGCAGCACACGACGGCAGCAGGCAGGCGGCTGAAAACAAAGCGCCAGTGTCGCCAATTCCGGGACATTAGTTCCTGGCTAGAGCGACCATCGTTTGGAAGCAGTCGATCACGAAATCAGGCTTGTAGTCGGTGAACAAGGTCTCGCCATCCATCCGTCGCAGCGCATAGGCGGTTTCCGGTGCGAAAAACCAGCGGTTCGGCGAGATCTGGCCATTCATATATTGAGTCACCACGAATATGTTGGGGTACACATATTGATGCAGCGCAGGATCCCGGAACGTATGCAGCCCCAGGTTGACAATGTTGAGCGCAGCGGTGACAGGCCACATTATAGAATTGATACTTATCATAAAAGGTGGCAACGAGCCAGCAGCCAACGTTCGGAGAATTTCTATCGAATCGGTCGGCGATATCAGGGAAAAATCGACCGGCACGACGTTGTCATGCTCGATATCGATAGGAGAAAACGCAACGACCAGAAAGCCGAGCTTGACCAGTCGCCCGATCAGGATTTCCGCATGCGGGTACTCATATCCGGATGACCTGGCACCAAAATGCGTGCACACGACGCCCGCGTGGGTTCCAAGTTCAATCTTGCTCCTGATTGAGCGCAGCAGGTCCTCCGCCGCCGGTGACATTTCGGCTTTGTAGGCGATCGGCTCCCGCACTGGCAGATCGACGGGAAGGCCGAAGGTTTCCAGGACCGATGTGGCACGGTGGTACACTACCGGCTCAACATCGTAAAATACTGGAAGGATTACGAAATCCTTGGGTATGTCCTTCAGTGCATCGGCGAAGTCGTAATCTGTCCAGATCGATCGCGGCCGCCCGATATAGCCGAAAACCTTGTCCACCAACGGATTGACCTTCAGCAACTGAAGCACCAGGGGCGAGCTGACATTATCCGTGTGCGTCGAGGCATACGCGTAAATCGGCAAATCAGGGTAAGCCAGATGCAGCGCTCTAATGAGCGGCGTTGTCATCAGGTAATCGCCGGCGCCCATGAAATACACCAATGCCAAGCCACTGACCGGCCGGGTTCGACGCAGGCGGCCTATATCATAGTACGGAATCCCGCCGAATTTAGCGCGCGTGTAGGCATTGCCGGACACAAAGCCAAAAATCCGCCGGTGCAAGACCCGGCGCACCAGGGAATGCACAAGAAAAAATAGCGTGCCCGGCGGCGCGGAGTGGATGCCGATACGCCGGTAGCACCGGTACAGCCAATGGATCATCCGCCTAAGCCGCTCAGGTCAGGCTCGGGTGTAGATGGCGGTATAAATGTTATCGAAAGTTCTACCATCGATCTTAAGTTTTCCGCGCAGGTCGTCCTCGGGGTACCCCTCGGCCAACCGCTTGGGAAATCCCCAGGTGCGCATCAGGGCATCCAGGCTGTCGCGTGAGAAATAGTGCAGATGCTCACCCGGCTTGAAATGGCGCCAACGTTGCGGCGCAGTCAGGACGAAGTCCGGCGTATTCGGAATAGAAACAACCACATGTCGGGTCTGCAGCCGGAAGATCGGAGCAAAGCTGGGAAAATGCTCCAACGAATCGAAAAAGCATGCCACATCGTAAGATAGCGGCGTGTCGAAGCTGACCACCGGGATACCGAAATCTTCGGTGTGAAGATCGATGCCGAAGACCGACATCTCGGCATCGCGCGCACGCTTAAGGAATGCACCATTCCCATACCCAACGTCGAGAATACGACTTCCAGTCGGCAACTCCAGGCACGATCGGATGAAATTCCAGCGCAGCTCCGACATTGCCTTCACCGGACGGGTATCGTACTGATGAGCATACTCCGCATCGTACGATACGGTGACGTTCAAATCAGTTTGGTAGATATGCCGACACTGCGGGCAGGCGGTGAGGTTATAGTTGGTGTGTTTGCGGCACAGGCTCTGGCAAACGGGACACCTGATCACCAGACTCGGTTGCGCATCGACTTCTCTGATTTTGCCCGAACCGATTGACCGAGGCTCCGTAGCGCTCTCTTCCATATAGGCGTGCAGATCCGTTTCAAGCTTGGCGTCGGTCAATGCTTATCCCCTGCTTATCTGAGACGAGTAACATACCGCCCCACTCGTCGCAACCGCGATGAGAATTGCCATCGGACAACACTGGCAAGTAAGCGGGTCTTGCTCTGGCACAGCCCAGACGGCCGGGCTTTCGGCCCAATTAGGCCTCGGGCGCGTTGGCCGATCCGTCAGAGGTGCTCCTGTGGCGCAGCGTCGTCATTTCATAATTGGATCGTGTAACGGCTTGCGCGTCGTCCCGGTCGGCCGCTTCGGCCCGATCCGTCGCGCTTCATGAAGCCGCAGTGCCATCATAACGAAAGGCAACAGCATGCTCCCGGATGGTCAAACCGATCGGGGTAAACTTCGTACCGGTCCGCTCCACGAGCTCTTCCAACGCTCTTCGCGAATGCGCCTGCCAATTGGGGAAATTATACCAGTCGTCGAACACGACGGTCGCGCCGGGGGCCAATAGATCGTGCAGATTGGCCAACACCGTCTTGACGGACTCAAACAGATCGCAATCAATATAAACAAATGCCAGGCGATCAGTGTATTGCTGGCGAAACACCGGAACCGTATCCTCGAACCACCCGATATGCGTCGTAACCCCGTCGGGCAATTCCGGGATGGTGCCACCCAGCGCAAAGTCACCTGCCTTGATAGCCAGACCCATGGATTCAGGGACACCCTCAAAGCTATCGAATGCATGATAGGTGCGGGTCGGAAAGCGGGGCCGAAGAAAACGCGTAACCGCCCCGGTGAAGACGCCGAATTCAGCCAGGCCACCGGCTGGAAGTTCACCCTTGCACAGCTCCTCCAGCATATCGTGCCGCGTCGGGTATGTGTTCACTTTATCGGCGTGGTTCGCGATCCATGCCGCCGACGATTGCCCCGCCGCGATCTGCGCAGTGACCCGCATATCTTTGAACATAGTTATCAGTGCGGGGCTGACATCCAGTTGGGTACTATAGATTTCTTGCAGGACATCCTCGACTGCTTCGATCGTGCTCTGGGTCGGCTCCGGCTGGGCCGGCTCCGGTGCAGGGTGGTTCGCAGCACTTATGAGCTGAGCCAGGGTTGAGGAGCGGACCATCTGCAAACCAAATTGAGCAAGCAGATTGTTAACGGCAGCGGCAACCGACATTTCACCTCCAGACCGAACATGGCCGGCCTGCGGCCGACTTCTAATCTTTGTAGCGATGTGTAGGAGGAAACCAACCGGCGCCGCAAGCGTTTCTATCTTGCAACAATTGCCGCTAAATTGCGCTGATTTGTAACGGAAATCGGCGACCAACACGCGAACAGGCAGTCACGATCCTGTCGAGCATGTGCTGCTTCCCCAAGACAAGCTAGGGAGGCGGCTACGAAACGCGAAAATGGCTGGTGAATAACACCAGCCATCGTCGGTCACATCATCGAAGCCAAGTAGGCTGAAGCAATCCGTTGCTATTTGAATTCGATTTGATTGGGGTTCAGCGACGCCACATTGAGGAACGTGATCTTGGTGCCATCGTTCAGGCTGATGATCGTGTTGCCTCCACTCGACGTGGTTGGCGCCGAGCTTATTCCATAGCCTGAGAGGATGAGGGTATCGTTCGCATTGAAATCAGTAATCGTCGCGCCGCCGCCTGCGCTGCCAAAGGTGAATTCGAACACGTTCTGGCCACCGCCGCCCGTCAGGGTCGACGATCCCACACCACCGATAAGCGTATCCGCGCCAGCCCCACCGACAATGCTGTCCGCGCCGGAACCCACCTTTGCGACAACCGCGCCATACGACTGCGCGGCATTCAGCGTCTCGTTGCCCGCACCCGCCGAGAACGATCCGAGTACCGATCCTTCTCCGACGTAGCTGATTACGCCACCAGAGCCGCCGAACAATGAAACTGCGCCCGAACCACCGAAGATCGAGGAGGCGCCTGCACCACCAACGAAGGTCAGCGGGCCGCTTCCGCCGTATACATCAAGGTTGGTCGACCCGGAGGCATTGATCGAAGCGAACCCACTCGACACCCCAATGGTGTCGGTGCCGCCGCCATTCGCCAGCAGCGTAAGAGGCCCGGATCCCCCATACAGCCTGTCACCAGCGCCACTGAGGGTGATGTTCGAAGGGCCGCCATCAAGACCGATGACCGCGCCGGTGCCCTCCATGTCCGCGGACAGAGCACCAGAGCCGCCGAAGACCGACGTGTTGGTTCCGGTCGAGAACAGCGTCATCGGCCCGGAAGACGCACCGATCACGTTGCCGGTGCCCGTGTCATTGATTGAAGCCGGTCCTGAATTCGCGAAGATCGTGTTGCCACTACCACCCAGCGTGACAGCCGCCACGCCAGTGTAGAGCCCAATCGCATCGCCCGTTCCCGTCACAGCAGCGGTCAACCCGCCAGTGCCCTCGTAGATGACCGAATTCGACCCGCTAAGCAAAACCGTCGCATTGCCCGAGTCGGTGCCAATAACGTTGCCGTTGCCCGACGCGGTGATCGTCGAATTGCCAGCACCAGTCCCGATCGTGCCAGATCCAGTCGCGGCAATCAGGTTGTTGCCAGGGCCGAAGGACAGTTCATACGTGCCCGAGGCAGAAACCGTATTGTTGCCGCCCGTCGCCGCGATCGTGCTGTTCCCGGCGACAGTATACGAGGAGCCAACCGTGCCACCAACAATGTCGACGCTCGAGCCCGACAACGTCACCGGAGAGGTGTCAACGTTGACAACGTAATTATACCCGGCCGGGATCGTAGAGTTCACCGCGGTCGAGCCGGCCAGAATAACTTCGTTGACACTCTGCGTCCCGGTGAGCGACGGCGCCGCCGGAAGCGTACTGGTACCAGTAACCGTTGTAACCTGAAGACCACCGGCACCCTGGATCGAACTCAGCAGAGAACCAATCTGCTCTGCGAGATGGAGAATGTCCCCGGTTCCAAGCGACACCGTAACCGGCGGCGTGCCGAGAGATCCTGGTACCGTTACACTTGACGTACCTGACATACTATTCTCCGTCCGCAGGCTTGACCGAGTGCCGACTGGCCCTCCGATCGTTGATACTGTTTATCGACATCCGGCCGTCTAATGCAACATTTTTCTCAGCGTTCTGAGAAAAATAAACACCGCGTGTCCACGACCTTGTGTGCAGATGCAGCATATACACTCCAGCGCCTCTTGCAACAGCAAAATGCTCCGATAACAGTAAAATCGCATCCGCGACAAACGCCCGGGATCCCGCACACCCTAACCAAAAGACGCCCAGAACCATTTGATCTAACACAAGTACTATCGTGCGCGCTCGCCAATCGGAATATTACGATTCGTATCAAATAGAACCGGTGGCGAACTCATAGCAAATGCAACTTACGGTTGCCAAGGCCCCCGGCGAAACCCCGCCAATCACTAACTTGTGAAGGCGGTCATTCTCGTCAAAGATCAATCCTGCACTGCTGATAGGATTTGATTGCTACCACATGCGCGGACCGCCGAGAGACGACACACCGCTCAGCCAGTCAACGCGCCATGCAACTTGCTGAATGTCGATTCACGCCATAGTTATACTATGGTTTCAATCTCATTCCCGGAAATATTTCGGTGCAGCGCCACAATCCCGCCGTGCTCCGCTCACCGGGCACCAATTACATCCAAATCGCCGCTTCGCTCGGATGACTTTATTTATTCAGATTAAAACCTGCCGCCCCGCCAGGCTCGAAATCTGTATTGACTGCAACCGGCGGGCGATCCCCGCGGCTCAAGCGACACACCCCCCTACACCCCGCCACCGAGCCGAATATTCAGGCCCCGCGAAACACCGCCCGCCGCTTCTCCATGAATGCCCGCCGGCCCTCGATGTAATCCTGGCTGGCGAAACACGCGGTAACCAAGGCCTCGCACGCACCAAGGTCGGCCCGCTCGCCCAGCATCAGCTCGCGCACGGTGCGTTTCAGCGCGTGCATCGTCATCGGCGCGTTGTCGCCGATCGTTGCGCAATACCCGCGCGTGTAGTCCTCCAGCACTTCATCGGCCACGACACGGTTCACCAAGCCCATCTCCCGAGCCTCCGCCGCCGAAAAGTGCCTCGCGGTGAAGAAAATCTCCTTGGTGAACGATGGCCCGACCAGCTCCATCAGCCGCTTTACCCCTGGGGCGCCATACCCAAGCCCCAGCCTGGCCGCCGGAATACCGAATCGGGCACCCTCGTTGGCAATCCGGATGTCGCAACCAATCGCGATCGCCAGCCCGCCGCCGATACAGAACCCGCGGATCATCGCGATCGTCGGCTTGCCGCATTCGATCAGCCGCTCGCTGGCCTTGCCGCTGACCGCGTCATAATGCGCGTTACTCTCCGGTGAGGACCGCACCTTCTCGAACTGGGAGATATCGGCACCGGAAACAAAAGCCTGCTCGCCAGCACCTTTCAGCACGACCACCCGCACCGCCGGATCCTGTTCGAAACGGTCGAGAATCACTGGAATGGCTTCCCACATGTCCAACGAAACCGCGTTGCGGCGCGCCGGATTGTTGAATGTCATCCAGCCGATCGGACCGTCGATCTCAGCCACCATGTTCTCGGTCGCCAGCGGGATCTTCAAACCGCCTGTCCTTCCAGGCCAGCGTCAGGAGGCGGGATCGGAGCGATCCGGCCAGGATCGATCTCCATCCAGACCTCGCGGTCGATCGCATGCATGTCGGTGGGCGGGGTGCTGACCCGTAGCCGCAGGTCCGAATTCACCGGCCGAACCACATATTCCCAGTATTCGCCCAGGTACGCCCGTTCTTCGATCGTGCCGGCCACCCACCAGGCGCCGCCACGGTCGGCAGGCGGCAAATCATGCAAGACGATGGTCTGCGGCCGAACCGAAAAACTCGCCCCCAAGGGGTCCCGAACGGCATCCTCCGCGGGTGCGCTGGCGGCCGGCACATCGAAGCCGGGGAAGACGATCCGGCTCCCATCCCGCCTGCCGTCCAGCAGGTTGGTCCGGCCAATGAATCCGGCGACGAAACGGGTCTTGGGACGCCGATACATCGATACGGGATCGTCGACCTGTTCGATTCGTCCGTGGTTCATCACCACAATGCGGTCGCTGGTTACCATCGCCTCCGACTGATCATGCGTCACATAGACCGTGGTGATACGGAACGCGTCGTGCAGCCGACGAATTTCGCTCCGCATCTCCTCACGCAAATTAGCGTCCAGATTCGACAGCGGTTCGTCCAGCAATAGGACCTCCGGCTCGATCACAATCGCGCGAGCAAGGGCAACCCGTTGCTGCTGTCCACCCGAAAGCTCCGCCGGATACCGGTCCTTCAGGTGACGCAACTGCACCGTGTCCAGGATGCGGTTCACCCGTTCGGTCACCTCCGCCGATGAGATCTTCCGCAACTTCAGTCCGAACGCGACGTTCTGACCTACCGTCATGTTCGGCCAGATCGCATAACTCTGGAAAATCATCGACATACCGCGCCGCTCCGGCGCAACGACGCTGTCGGGCGACGACACCGTCTGCCCGTTCACCTCGATCCGCCCGGCCGTCGGCTTCATGAAGCCGGCGATCATCCGCAGCGTCGTGGTCTTGCCGCATCCCGATGGACCAAGCAGTGAGACGAACTCACCCGGCCGCAGCGACAGCGAAACATCGATGACGGCCGGCACCGGCCCAAAGCTCTTACCCAGCCCGATAAGCGAAAGTTTACTGTCGGTCATTACCTCTCCCGGCGCAGCATGAAGTCCCGGCCCAGCAGCGCGGTGGCGATGCCGACGATGACCAGGGTGGAGATCAGCAGCAGGAACCCCAAAGCCGCCAGACTCTCGAAATTGCCCTCCTCGCTCATGTCCATCAGCATGACCGACATCGTCCGAGTCTTCGGCCCATACAGAAACATCGCGCTGGATAACTCCCGCGTGGCGGGGATAAACACCAGCAGCCACGCGCCAATCAGGCTGCGCTTCATCAGCGGAGCCATCACCTGCCGGATCGCGGTCAGCCGCCCGCCACCCAAAATCCGCACCGCCTCCTCCATTTCCGGATTGATCGCTCGGATCGCCGCATCGGCGGCGGAATAGCCCACCGGCAGGAAGCGCGTCGCGAAAGCCAGGATCAGGATCGTGGCGGTGCCATACAGGGCGAACGGCGGAGGGGCGTAGGCGGCGTAGAATGCAATCGCGAGCACTATGCCAGGGACAACGAACGGCGCCATGCAGAGGAAGCTCAGGACCCCGGAGAACGGCAACAGCCGCCGACTGGCGATATAGGCGATCGACAGCCCCAGCGTGATTGCGATGCAGGCCGCGGCCGCGGCATACGTAAAGCTGTTCATCACTGACCTGGCCGCGGTGTCATGTTCAAACAGCAAATACGTGAAATTATGCAACGTCAGGTTGTCGAGGCTGAAGCCGCGACCCCAGGCCTTCGACAGCGCCGCCTGGCCCAGTACAATATAAGGAAGCAGTACTGCCAGACACAGGATGAATAGTGCATACCCAAGCATGACCCAGCGCCAGGGTCCGATCTCCATCACCCGCCGCTCGCCGCCCTTGCCGGTCAGCGCCACGAACCCGCGCCGGCGAACCAACTGACGTTGTAACCCAAACATCACGACCGTGATCAGCAACAACGGCACCGCATACGCCGCCGCCACTTCCGCTCGGATCGGCTGACTGAAGAATTGCAGCAGCTGCGTGGTCACCACGTTGAACCGCGCCGGAATGGCGATCAGCGCCGGAGACCCGAACAGCGCGATCGCCTCCAGGAACGTTACGATCGCCCCACCCAGGATCGCCGGCAACGCCATCGGCAAGGTCACCCGCAACGTGGTCCGCAGGATGCCCGCTCCCAGGATGTTGGCCGCGTCCTCCATCTCAGAGGAAACCAGGTCCAGCGCCGCCGTGGTGAAAATAAACAGATAAGGAAACGAGTAGATCGCGATGTTGAAGGTCAGCCCGCCGAACGAGTAAATGTTGAACAATCCCTCCTGCGCCCCGGTCAGCCCCATCCAAATCCGATTGAGCCAGCCGGAATTCGGCCCCGCCAGCAGGATCCAGCCGATCGCCCCCAGATAAGGCGGCGTCACGAACGCACCCAGCACCAGGAAACGGATGATACCCTTGCCCGGCATGTCGGTTCGCGAAACCGCCCAGGCGATCGGCACCGCGAACAGCAGGCACAGCACGGTCACGCCGGCACCAAGGCGCAACGAATTCAGCATCGCCGTGATGTAGCGCGGTCGGGAGTAGGCGGTGACGTAGTTCATCCAGGTGAAGGCACCGGTATCGGTGTCCTGCAGGCTGGTCTGCACCAGGCGGAACAGCGGGTTGACCACCAATATGACCAGCGCCGCCGCCAGCACGATCCACAGGATGATCAGCGGATCGAAGGGCAGGGAGCGGCGCCTGATCTTGGGCAAGCCTGCGCTCAAGGGGTCTTCCCGGCACTTGGCGCGGATGGTGATCGTTGCATTGTCGTTTCCTCCGATCCAAGGGTAGGCGGACACGCGGCCCATGACCAGTCCCGTCGATTTTCGTTTCAATCGTCATGGCCGGCGAAATCCGGGGCCACCTATCCCAGCACGTACCGCAACAGGCGGCCCGGACATTCCCCAACCACCATCCTCTCAGTTTCCAAATGTCTCCCGCCACTGCTCGATCAGCTCCGGCACCCCCGTGCGAATTTCGTCCACGGTCAGCGGGATGACCTTCTGGTCAGCCAAAGCCGGCATGCCGGGCCGCGGTGCAATCCCTTCCAGGATCGGCTCGCTGCCGTCGCCGGTGATCATCCGTGCGTAGTCCGGACTGAGCATCCATTCCATGAACAGCCTGGCCGCGTTCGGATGCGGCGCATGTGCCGGAATCGCGGACGGCGTCACACACAGCACCAGGCCGTCCGACGGATGCACGACCCCGATCGGATTGCCCTTGTCGATCGAGGCATAAGCATTGTTCGCCGAACTGACCCCAACCAGGCACTCCCCCGCGATGATCAAGGTCATCGGATCGACTGCGGAACGGCCAATCCGCGGATTGTTCTTTGCCAAATTCTCAAAGAACGTCCAGCCATGGACCTTCTTCACCCCCAGCGCCCAGGTTCCCGTGCAGCCGGAGAACGCGGGATGTCCCGTCGCCACCCGGCCCTTCCATTTCGGGTCCAGCATGTCGGTCCAGGCCCGCGGCGCGTCCTCGGGCTTCACCTTAGTCCTTATTATAGATAAGGAAATAACGAGCGGCATTTGTGATGTACGAATATCCCGGGTCCGACAGCGCCTTGAACGCCGGCAGCAGGGCAGCGGCATTGGCCGGCGTGTAAGCGGTCAGCTCATGCCGCTCCTTCAGGATCGGCATGTGGGAGATGTCGGTGGTGCTGAACACATCGCATTGCGGGGTATGGTTCTTGATATCCATCAGCAGGCGCTGATACGCCACCTGACCGGTGGTCCGGATCACCCCGACATTGACCCCGGGATGGCTCCGACTGAACGAACGGCCAAGATTTTCCGCGGATTCCGCATCCACCTGCGCAGTATACCACGTCACCGTGCCTTCATCGTGCGCTGCCGCCAGCACCGGATCGTCCGCTGCCGCTCGCCCACGTGTCGGAATAGCGACAAGAGCCGTCAATCCGGCCGCCGCATGCCGGCGCGTCATCTTTTGGGACATTTGTTTCCTCCAGACTTCAGGCTACCCTTGTCCGTACGGTTTACTCAACCGGCGCGCGTGCGCTGACGAAGGGTTCTGCGGATGAAGTGGCTTGCTTTCTTGCCCGCGGCGCGACGTCGCTCCGCCAATCCCGCCCAGCAGGCAGCGCACCCGGCCGATCCCACCCAAGCCTCCACCGAAAACAAATCCGCCGCCGTCACCCAGCCCGCACCATCCCCTCCCCAGCCGATCGACCTGATGCTCGACCGCTGTCGCCAGGCCGAACAACGCGAACACTGGCCCGCCGCTGAAACCCTCTGGCGTTCGGCCCTTCTGCTGGATGAAACCCTTGCGGTGGCGCATACCGGACTGGCCACCGCGCTTCGGCGTCAGGGGCGCCTGGCCGAAGCCGAAGCCGTGCTGCTGAACGCCCTGACCCAACTGCCCCCCGAGCCCGACCATTTTCTGGCCTACGCCGAACTGGCCGACACCCGCCGCGATTGGGCCGCCGCCGAACAGCGCTGGCAGGCCATGCGACAGCACTTCCCCCACGTCTGGTATTCCTACACCGGTGCCGCCGCCGCCATGCGCGAACTCGGCCGCCCCAACGAAGCCGTCGCCCTGCTGTCCGACGCGGCGGCGCGCTTCACGTGGGAGCCCGCCTTTCCCCAGGAACTCGGCCGCCTCGCAGCCAGCCGCAAGGACTGGCCGGCCGCGGAACAACATTGGCGCGCCGTGCTGACGTTCGATGCACGCCCGTGGTGGATCTATACCGAGTTGGCCACCGCGCTCGAGCATCAAGGCAAACTGGCCGAGGCCGAGGCCGTCTTGCTCGACGCACAGGCCAAAGACCCAACTGAGATCACGCTGTTCACCTTCCACGCCCGCCTGGCCAATGAGCGCCAGGACCACCAGCAGGCCGAACATCGATGGCGGATTGTGCGGGAACGTTTTCCCGACCGCATGGAAGGCTACATCAACCAAGCCGAAGCGCTCCGTCACCTGCGCCGGTTCGACGCATCCAAAGCCGTTCTGCTGCAGGCCGCCGCGCGATTCCCGAGCGAAGGCGCCGTGCAGCAGGCGCTCGCCCGCCGCGCCGAAGCACTGTCCGATTGGACCGCCGCAGCGGAACACTGGCGCGTGGCACTGACAATCGATGCCGATGCGGCGTGGGCTCGTTCCGCGCTCGCCGTCGCGCTGGTTCGGCTCGGCAGGCCCGGCGACGCCGACGCCCTGCTGCTGGAACGCCAACGCAGCCATCCAGCGGACATCGCCTGTTTCATCGCCTACGCCCGCCTCCCGGAGGAGCGTCGCGACTGGCAGGCCGCGGCGGAACGTTGGCGGGTCGTCATGCGCGACTTTCCCGACCACCCCGACGGCTGCGAAGGCCTTCTCCGAACACTGCGGAAGGCCGGTCATCCCGCCGAAGCAGGGGCGATTTTGACCGAAGGTCTCCAGCGGTTTCCCACCTCGGAATGGATCATGCTTGAGGCCGCCCACCTCGCACGTCACCTCGGCAAAATCGATGAGGCGCTACAGGTCCTGCAACTCGTTCGGCTGCACTTTCCCCGTCTTCTCCCCGCCTACACCGCCGCCGCCGGAATCCTCCGCGACGCCGCCAGATACGATGAGGCGCAGGCGTTGTTGACCGTGGCGATGACGCTGTTTCCGGATCACTGGATGGTGTGGCGTGAAGTCGGGCTGCTGATCCAGGCGCGCGACGGTTGGGCCGGCGCCGTAGCGCATTGGGCCGAGATGGGCCGCCGTCTGCCGGACGCCGGGGACCAGTCGGTCCGGATGCATGAGGCACTGCTGCGCCTCGCCGAGATCGACCCCGCCGCCGCCGATATCGCGGCACGATCGTTCGGTCATGCATCGCCCGACGATGTGCTGAGAACTTTGGCGCTGTCCTTCGAGAGCCTCGGCGGCTGCGGTCCCGCCGGTGGCTGCGAGTTCGGTTTTGTCCAACGCGCCTGCAACGCCGAACCGCTCGGTCTCCTCCGCTGGGCCTTCATGGCACCCGACCGGCTGATCACCTGCCTCGGCAATCGATTCGAGGGCATCGGCAGCCCGGAAACGACCGAACTACACGTGGAAAAGAATGATCCCGACAGCCTATGGGACGTCCGCGATACCCGCGGCGGAATCACCATGCACACCTTCGTGCCAGTGAAAGAGGTGCCCTATCAGCGCATGGCCATCCTCGCCCAGAAGCGGATGGCCTACCTGAAGGAAAAGCTGATCGCCGATCTGGAAAATCCAACCAAGATATTCGTTCTGAAAGCCGTTGACCGGCACCTGACCGAGACGGAACTGGAAGACCTCGGCCAAGGCATCAGGTCATACGGCCCCGGCCAACTCCTATGCGTCTTCGCATCGGATTCCGAACACCCACCGGGTCACCTTGAGACGTGCACGCCCGGCGTCCAGGTAGGCTACCTCGATTTCGCCAGCGGCAACGAGTACCAATCCCGAACCCCAGCCTGGCTCGCGCTCTGCCGAAAAGTGCTCGCCGGGACGCGCCCATAGGCATCAGTATAAACGACGGATGGAAAACAGGTCGTTCTGTTGCCGTTGTGGACAGGCCTTGATTTGTGTCATGGCCGGGCTTGGCCCGGCCACCCACGTCTTTGCCTGGGCGATTGAAAATCGTTGGCGACCAAAGCAAACCCGGTCATCACGCCGGAGCTGGCGATGCGTCATTCACTCAGCGATCGTATAACACTGCACAGAAACCATCCCTCCGCTCGTTGTCATTGCGAGAACCCAGGCAACGCGGCAGTCTCGCCGGTCGACCCCGCTCCCAACCACCCATCCCCGCCCGAAAACCGAGAAAGGCCCTGCATGCCTCCACCCATCAGCCGGCGCACAGCCCTCGGCGCCGGCCTCGGCTTCGGCGCCTTGACCGCGGCAGCGAAAGCACAGACCAAGCCAATCCGGATCGGTGTGCTGACCGACCTGACCGGCGCATACTCAGCCAACACCGGCCAAGGCTCGATCGTCGGTGCGCAACTGGCCGTAGAGGAGTTCACCCGCGCCAACCCCGACATTCCAGTCGATGTCGTGGCGGCCGACTCCCTGTCCAAGCCCGACGCCGCGATGGGTATCGCCGGCACCTGGATCGATACTCAGGGCGTCGATGTAATCACCGACGGTCCATTGTCCTCGGCGGCATTTCCAACCAGCGATCTGGTGCGCAGGAAGGACAAGATCGCGATCTTTACCGGCGGAGCATCATCCGACCTCACCGGTACACGATGCGGGCCTAATCATCTGCATTGGGCCTATGACACCTGGTCGATGCCCCACGCCGCGGTGGACGCCACCGTCAAGGACGGCTCCGACACCTGGTTCTTCATTACCTCCGACTACGCCTTCGGGCATCAGTTGCAGAAGGACGCTTCGGATTTCGTCGTCGCGGCCAACGGCAAGGTGCTGGGATATGCGTTGGTCCCTTTCCCGAGCACCACCGATTTCGCCTCCTTCCTCGTCCAGGCCAAGGCCAGCGGCGCCAAGGCGATCGGCCTGGCGAATTCAGGCGGAGACACCGTCAACTGCATCAAGCAAGCCGCCGAGTTCGGCATCCAGCAGGGCGGCCAGAAGGTCGTCGGACTGCTGATGCGTATCCACGACGTCCACGGCGTCGGCTTGTCCGATGCCCAGGGCGTGCTGCTGACCGAACCGTTCTACTGGGACCTGAATGACGGAACCCGCGCCTTCGCCAAACGCTTCATTCCCAGAATGAACCGCAGCGTCCCCGGCTCGGTTCACGCCGGTCAGTACTCCGCGGTGACCCATTACCTGAAGGCAGTGCGTCAGGTCGGCTACGATAAGGCAAAAGCCAGCGGCCGGACCGTGATCGAGGCAATGAAAGCGATGCCAACCCACGATATCGTGTTTGGAGACGGAATGATCCGGCCCGACGGCCGGGTCATTCACAACATGTATCTGTTCGAGGTAAAAACGCCCGAACAGTCCACGGGGCCGTGGGATTACTACAGGCTCAAGCAGACCGTTCCGGCAGCGCAGGCGTTTCGACCGATCGACCAAGGCGGATGTCCAATGGTGCGTGCTTAGCGCTTCCTAGAGCATGATCACGCGGCGCGGAACGTTCAGAGCGTGTGAACCATGCGATCAAACAAAAATTAGAGCAATTTCAGCCGCACAGTCAGCCTGGAAATCCTCTCAACGCCCTAATCATCGGCCCCTAATCATCGGCAACGATCGGCCCGCCTTCCGGCAGTTCCACCGGCATCGGCCGGTCGACCTCCGTCCCGTACACTTCCACTTCGTCCAGATGCAGACAGCCACCTCCGCGCAGCCGCAACAGAACAAAGCGGCAGTCGAGATACGATGGTGCGGTAACCACCAGCGGCAGGCCATCGAGACCGAACGGCCCCCGCCCCGCGTTGGACCATAGCGTGTTCCAGTTCACCCCGTCGGCGCTGGACAGCACTTCCAGTTCGTTGGCCCTGGCAGTCAGCATCGCGTGGTCGTTGCGGTTATAGATGTGGATCGCGGTGATGCGGTACGGCTTCAGCAGATCGACAATCCACCAGGGCCGCATCTCCTGGCTGGTATGGAACCCGTACGCCCCCGTACGCACGCCATTGTTTCCGCCGCCGGCGGTGCGGCTTCCGGCGGGTACATCGTCCTCGGGCACATACACGGAACTCTGCCAGGATGGTTTGTTCAGCGCTACATTCTCCCCCGGCAACGCGATATCCGGCTTCGCCACCACAGCGCGCATCGCGTTCTTCGTGTAGCGGTGCCAATACGCGGCTAGATACGTGTCATAGACCCGGTCGCGCGGCCCCAGAATCGCTTTGTACACACCCGATTCGAATGCCGAACGCCAGATCTCGTCCTGCCCCCCGAAGCCGCCGCGGCGCCAACGCCGGACAAAATCGTCCTCCGAGCGGAACTGGAAGTGGGCGATGTACCCGCGCTTCAACACCCCCTCGGCAAATCCCTCACGGGTCACAAAGGGAACAGCACTTTCCGGAAATTTCGCCGAATAGCCGGCGGTTAACCCAAGCAGCACGTCGAAGCACCGAACCCCTGGCAGCTTGTAATTGTCCAGGAAGTGATGGAACGCCCCGCGGCTCCCGGCGAACCCTTGCTCGATCGCAGCGGCGTCGACAGACGCCGACCGGCACAGCCATTTGGTGTGCCCGTCCGGTCCCTCCGATCGGCGAGGATAGGACGTCAGGGTCGAACCATCCTCACGCCGAACCTTGCCGCTATTGCCGTAATGCACCCAGTTGAAATACAGGCAATCGACCTGTGATTCGTAATCCCGCATAAATCGGCCAATATTGTCGACATCCTTCAAAACAAAGAACTCGTCGATGTCGAGCAGGGAAAACCACTTCGTCTCGTGCTTGAAGGTCCTCAGGAAATGCAGATAGGCCTCCATCTGCGCCCCGGCGCGCGGCCAATGCAGAAATGTCACGAAGGCATCGGGACCATACACATACGGCGCGACCGCTCGGAACAGCGGCATCG
Organism: Rhodopila sp.; assembly: GCA_028291505.1. GTDB lineage: Bacteria > Pseudomonadota > Alphaproteobacteria > Acetobacterales > Acetobacteraceae > Rhodopila. Next base: position 20,656 of record JAQGHW010000094.1, read on the forward strand.
GGTCGTCATCGTTGGAATAAAGATACACATGACTGAAGCCGATCGATTTGTGATACTCGACCCATTCCTGGATATTCGCTTCCTCCCAGCGCGCTGAACCCACCAGTGAGTATTCATACTTGGCAACCGGCCCAGCCGGAGCGGCAGCCGCACCATCGCGGTCCCGCCCCACGGGAGAACAGGGGTCGGGCGTCCGCTTCCCACCCACCAGACGCCGCCACGATTTCCCGATGGTGCTCATACAATGCCCGCGCCACGCCATTGAAACCATGGCCCAACGCAGGTCGCCAGCCAGGATCTAGCGCGACTTACCCCATGCCGCACGATCAGTCGATAGCAACCCGGCTATCCTTCGAGACATCGTCAGGCAGCGGATCGCCACCTGGTCCCGCGGCTTCTGGTCGACGACGACCGCCCACACCCAACATCCACCGGCGCCGTGCCGCCAGAGCGTCTTCGCAGTGACTGCAAACGCCTAGTGATGTCCGTGTCATACCCACTCTGGCCACCAACCGTGATGGCGGCTCCTCACCGCCATCACGGCATTCGCATCAGCGAAGCCCAAAAAAGCTCAGCACCGCGATAACCACAACAACGAGACCGACGATATAGATGATATTATTCATGAAGCCCCCTCCGATGGCGTGATGCCAGTCAGACAGAGGCTGAAACCCCCTGACCCGGCATACCGTTGCTTCAACAACCGGTGTCAGACGTGAAAGCTCTCGCCGCAGCCGCACCGGCCCTTCTCGTTCGGATTGGTGAAAGTGAATCCAGAGGTAAGATTTTTCACTTCATAATCCATCACCGTACCGATCAGGAACAGCGTCGCCTTGCGATCCACCAGCACGGTCAGTTCCTTGTCCTTCACCACCTCATCCGTAGGTGCGGGCGCTTCGGTCCACGACATATCATATGACATGCCGGAGCAGCCTTTGGTCTTCACCCCGATGCGCAGCAGCTTCCCCTGCTCACCCTTGGCGTACAGCCCGCGTAGCCGCTCGGCGGCGGCATCCGTCAGGGTCATCAGCGGCGGTAGGGAACGTGTCTTGCGAGGCGCGGTCGTCGTGGTGCTCATGGTGCAACCTATCTCGGGATCGATCAGAACATATTCAACTGCAACCGAGCTTCCTCGGTCATGCGCGACGGGTCCCACGGCGGATCCCAAACAGTCTCAACGTGGCACGATGTCACGCCCGGAACCGTCAGCACGGCATTCTGCACCTGCTCCGGCAGCTCCTGCGCGCTCGGACAGCCCGGCGCCGTCAAGGTCATCTCGACCTTCACACCGCCATCGTCGTTGATCTCCACCGCGTAGATCAGCCCCAGTTCATAGATGTTCACCGGAATTTCCGGATCGAACACCGTGGCGATCGCCTCGATCAGCGTGTCCTCGCTGGGCAAACCGCCGCTCCCCGCCATCGGGGTTTCGCCGTCCGGGGTCCAGGCGGTTGGGGATGTAACCTCATTCACTGCTTGCCTCCTTGGTGCCGTCCAGCGCGGCGATCAGCGCATGCCAGGGAAGCGTCGCACACTTCACCCGGGAGGGATATTCATGGACGCCGGCCAGCGGCGCCAGTCGCTCCATCGGTTCAGCCAACGCAGCCGCGCAGTCCGAACAAACCCCGGTGCGAGCCAATGTCCGAAACGCCTCGAACAGCGCCTTGGTATCAGCCCTGCTCCGCCGCAGGACCGTCTCCACCATCAGGTCGGCCGAGGCAACGCTGATCGCACAACCCCGAGCCTCAAACCCGACCCGGTCGATCGTATCGGCATCCAGCTTCACCCAGACCTGAACCCGGTCGCCGCACATCGGGTTGTCACCCTTGGCGGTCGCATCGAACGCCTCCAGCCGTTGCGCATGGCGCGGCCTGCGCCCGTGATCCAGGATGACTTCCTGATACAAATCGCGCAGATCGTCGAAACTGTCCGTCTGGGTCATTTGAAAAACTCCCGGACCCGGATCAGCCCATCCGCCAGCGCATCGATTTCGGCATGCGTCGTGTAGATGCCGAAACTCGCGCGCGCGGTGCTGTCCAGGTTGAACCGGTGCATTAGGGGTTCGGCGCAGTGATGGCCCGCTCGCACCGCGATGCCCTGGCGGTCCAGCAACGTCGCCACGTCATGCGCGTGCGCCTTGTCCAACGTGAAGGAGATCACGCCCCCGCGGTCCTGTGCCTGGCCGAGGACACGCAACCCGTCCACCGCCGCCAGACGAGACAACGCGTGTTCGGTCAACGATGCCTCATGCGCCGCCATCGCGTCATAACCGACCGCCCGAACGTAATCGACCGCCGCCTTCAACCCGATGCCCTCCAGGATCGCCGGAGTGCCCGCCTCGAACTTGTGCGGCACCGCGGCCCAGGTCGACTGCTCATAGGTCACCGAGGATATCATGTCGCCACCACCCAGGAACGGCGGCATCCGCTCCAGCAGGTCGCGCTTGCCCCACAGCACGCCGATCCCGGTGGGCCCGTACAACTTGTGCCCGGTCCACACATAGAAATCGCAGCCCAGCGCCCGCACATCGATCTTGCGGTGCACAATGGCCTGCGACCCGTCGAACATCACCTTGGCGCCATGCGCGTGCGCGATCCGGACAATCCGTTCCGCCGGCGTGATGCTGCCCAGCACGTTCGACATGTGGGTGATCGCCACCAGCCCGACCTTGCCGTCTTCCAGCAAAGCCTCGAACGCCGCCATGTCGAGCTCGCCCGCATCGGTGATCGGCGCCACACGAAGTTCAATCCCGTGCGCATCCCGCAGCAACTGCCAAGGCACGATGTTGGAATGATGCTCCATCCCGGAGATCACCACCGCCTGGCCGCGTTTCAGCACACCGCGGCCATAACTGTGCGCCAGCAGATTGATCGCCTCGGTGCTGTTGCGCACGAACACCACCTCAGAACGATCGTTCGCGTTCATCAGTTCCGCCACCGCGTCCCGCGCCGCCTCATATGCTTCGGTGGTCCGCTCGCTCATCCAGTGCAGCCCGCGATGGACGTTCGCGTACTGAGTCTCCATCGCATGCACCATGGCATCGATCACCACACGCGGCTTCTGCGCCGAGGCAGCACTGTCCAAAAATACCAAAGGTTTGCCGCGGATCGTCTGCGTCAGGATCGGGAAGTCCTGCCGAATACGCCCGACGTCCAGCGGGGCAACGTCCAGTGCGGCAGGATTGGTCATCACGTTCATACTTTCTGCCTCTCCCACCACTGCTCGACAGCGGCTTCAAGCCGCCCGCGGATCGTATCGTCCGCAACCGCATCCAGCGCCTCCGCGAGGAACGCACGCACCAAAATCGACCGCGCTTCCGCGTCCGGGATTCCCCGGCTGCGCAGATAAAACAACTGCTCCGCGTCCAGCTCGCCCACCGTCGCGCCGTGGCTGCACTTGACGTCGTCGGCAAAAATTTCAAGTTCCGGCTTCGAGTCGATCTCCGCGAACGGCGACAGCAGCAGCGCCTGGTTCATCTGGTACCCATCGGTCTTCTGCGCATCCCGAGCGACCTCGATCTTGCCCTGGAACACGCCACGCGACCGGCCCGCCAGCACGTTCTTCACGGTCTGCCGCGACGTGCATCCCGGCGCCGTATGCCCCACCACGGAGGTGAAGTCGGCATGCTGCGATCCAGCAAGAATCTGCGCCGCATTCAAATGAGCAACCGCCTTGGCCCCGCTCAGTTCCGCGTGGACCTCCGTGCGGGACAGCTGCGACCCCAGGTTCAGCGTGAAGCTGTCATAGGTCGCGCCCGCTTCGATATCCGCATAAGTCGTGGAGACATGAAACGCAGTCACCGCTTCGTCCTGCAACCGGATATGCGTCAAATGCGCACCGGCAGCGACATGGATCTCGGCGACCGTATTCAGCAAATACGTCCCCTGTCCGGCGGAGATTTCCACCAAGGTCAGCCTGGCATCTTTGCCCAGACGGATGCTGTGGCGAGGATGGAAATCCGCATCGCTGGCGGCGACACTGACAAGCTGCACGATACCGCCGTCATGACCGTCCGGCACATCCAACGCCGCCCCATCCGCCGCGAGCATCGTATTCAGCGCCACCATAGGCTCCCGGTCCGGCCACGAAAGTGTACCGAAATCCGGCTGTTCCGCGAATCGCGCGAAACCGGCGGCAGGCACCACCGAAAGATCGCCCCGCAGTGCCCCATCCACGAACACGATCCTCGGCGCGTCCAGCAAGGGCAATCCCGACAAAATCGTTTCTGCCTCGTGGCGAGGCACCGCCTCCTGCCGAAAGGCCGCCTCGGCGACCGGCCGCAGGCTGGTGTATTTCCAAGCCTCGATCCGCCGCTGCTGCGTTCCACCCGGCAACCCAGCCGCTCGGAATGCTGCCGCGGCCGCAGCCCGCAACGCCGAGTCACCCGGCAAACGCCCGATCAACCCCTCGTAGCGCTCCAGGAAAGCCGCGGCCCCGGTGCTCACGCGGCCTCCGCGATCAGGCCGGCATAGCCACTCTTCTCCAGTTCCTTCGCCAGCTCCGGGCCACCACTGCGGACGATGCGGCCATGCGCCAGCACATGCACACGATTCGGCACCAGATGGTCCAGCAGCCGCTGGTGATGGGTGATGACAACCGCGGAAAATTCCGGACTACGCAGCGCGTTCACGCCATCCGCAACGATCTTTAGCGCGTCGATGTCCAGGCCGCTATCGGTCTCGTCCAGGATCGCCAGCTTCGGCCGCAGGATCGCCATCTGCAGCACCTCATTGCGCTTCTTCTCGCCACCGGAAAAACCGACATTGACATTGCGCTTCAGCATATCATCCGGCATCGCCAGTCGTTTCGTTTCCGCTCGGGCCAGCTTCAGAAACTGCACCGCATCCAGTTCGGGCTCGCCATGGGCACG
>JAQGHW010000096.1 GCA_028291505.1 Rhodopila sp.
AGGGTCAGAATCGTCAGCGCCGCAAGGATTATCTTTTTCATCGTCTTCTCCATCGTCTGTCGGGCGACATGTCCGGCTTCGATAGTCGATGGATAGTCTTATGCGCTGCACCGGATAATCCATTACCCAAGCATTGGATTTATGCACCAGGCGGGGAAATCGGCGCTCTGTCATATTCCTTGACAGACATATGCCAATCAGGGAATATGACTGCCATGTCCACCTTCGAGGCCCTCGCAGATCCAACCCGCCGCAATATCCTGGCCCTTCTGCGGCTTGGCGAGCGGCCCGCGGGCGACATGGTCGATGCTCTCGCCCTGCCACAACCCAGCGTCTCGAAGCACCTGCGGGTGTTGCGCGAAGCCGGCCTGGTCCACGTCCGCATCGATGGTCCGCGCCGCCTCTACAGCCTCGATCCAAAGCCGTTGGCGGAGCTGGACGCCTGGCTGTCCCCGTATCGCGTGTTCTGGGCCAACAAACTCGACGCGCTTGGCGACCATCTCAACAGGAGCGACTGACATGGAAGAACTCGGCACCTTACAACGGCAAGGCGACCAGACGAGCCTGCGATTCGAGCGCCAATACCGCCGCCCGATCCAGACAGTGTGGGCCGCCCTGACCACCCCCGAACGGCTCGCCGATTGGCTCGGTGCCGCTGTTGTCGAGCCCTTCGTCGGCGGCCGCTTCGAACTCTTCGTCGACCGCCCCAACGCGTCCGCCAGGATGCTGGGCCGGGTGCTGCGGTGGGACCCGCCGACCCTGCTTGAGTTCAGCTGGAAAGTCGGCGCCGAACCCGAAACGACACTGCGCTGCGAGCTGAATGCCGATGGTCCGAACGCAACGCGCCTGACGCTGACGCACGGCGAAATGGCCTTCAACTGGGTCGGCCTCGTCCTACCCGGATGGCACAGCCTGCTCGAGCGCCTGGCCAAAGCCCTCGAAACCGGCAGCCGCGCACCCGATTCACCCGACCGCTGGCGCGAACTGCAGGCGATCTACATCGAGCACTACGATCTGGCGGGCGTGATGACCGAGCCGCCGGGCGGTCACTGCGGCTGAATGGCGATCAACTCCAGTTTCGCTCGCGCGTCCTGGGGGATCGCCACCGGCTTCTGTGCCCCGCGCTCCACGAACACGTGGACAAAATGCCCCTCGGCAGCGGCAACATCTTCATCGTTGCGGAACACACCGATCTCATACCGCACTGAACTGCGGCCGATCGACGCCACCCGGATCCCTACCGTCACCCGGTCGGGAAACGCCAGCGAGGCGTGATACCGGCACGCCACCTCCGCCACCACGCAGTGCACCGGCCCATCGAGCAACCCGACCACCTTCTCGGTCATTTCGTAATACGTCACCGCCGTATCGAAATAGGAGAAATAGTTAACATTGTTCACATGTGCGAACACGTCGTTGTCCATCCATCGCGTGGTGATGGCATGGAACCAGCGGTAATCGGCACGTTGTCCGGGCGGTTGGCGGCTCATCGTGTTCCTGCGTTCTGCATGACGCTTCCCTTACTCGACCCCCCGAAGATTGGACAGCACCACCCGCAACGGGCTACACGGCGCCGCCTGCCTGAGAAAGACCAGTGTGGAAAGGGTTGTCGTGCCGAATCGCCTGAAAACGTGGCTGCTGCTGGCCGCGATGATCTACCCTACCCTGGCTCAGGCCCACGCGATCCTGGAGGAAAGCACCCCGCCCGCCGGGGCCTCCATAAAGGCGGGACCGCTCGACCTGCACCTTCGCTATAACAGCCGGATCGACCGGGGCCGGTCCCGCCTGACCTTGATCCGTCCGGATCGCACGAAAGACACCGTCGCCATTGCCGCCGACGGGCCGCCCGACATCATCAACGCCCATCTGCAGCTGACCCCGGGCGCCTACATCATCCGCTGGCAGGTGCTTGCCGTGGACGGCCACATCACCCGAGGCGACGTGCCCCTTACCGTGACGGCGCCCTAGACGATGGACCTGCTCATCGATGTGTTCGGTTACCTCTCGATCATCATCCATGGCCTGACGATCCTGTCGCAGTCGATGGCGTTGGGGGGTGCGCTGTTCCTGGTGCTGCTGGCCCGCCCCCTGGCCCCCCGCCTGGGACACCCCGGCGTCGGAAATCCCCGTGGAGGGCAAATCGAGATCGCGTCCGGCACCGCGCGCATCGCGGGTTACGCCGCACTGGCGCTGCTGCTGTCCGAGGCCGCTACCATCGCGCTGCAGGCAGCGGTGCTGATGGACACCGTCGATCTCAGCTTCCGTGAGGCTCTGACCGCGGATTTCGCCGTCGCCGGCCTGGTCAAAACGGCCGCGGCCGCGTCGATGGCCCTGGTGCTGCTGGGCTGGCGGGAACGCGCACCAACCGTTCCCTTGCTGGCGCTGTCAGTTATCGAGCTCGCCGCTGCCACCCTTACTACCCACGCCGCCGCCCGCCTCGACAGCCGCGGCTGGCTGCTGGCGGTCGAAGGTTTGCACCAGTTGGGTGCCGCCATCTGGATCGGTGGCATCCCTTGCTTTCTGCTGGCTCTCGCACGTGTGCGGGACGGTGCCGCGTTCCGGCTGGTCGGCGCGCGCTTCTCCCGCATGTCGATGGCCGGTGTCGCCTGCATCCTGGTCAGCGGCATCACCATGAGCCTGCTGTATATCGGCAGCTGGCAAGGCTTCTACGGCACCGCTTTCGGGGTCATGGTCGGTGCCAAGATCGGCATGTTCCTGATGCTGCTGGCGCTCGGCGGCATGAACTTCCTGCTGGTCGAGCGCCTGCGTTCGGACCCCACGACCTCGATCAACCGCCTGCGCCGTTTCGCGGAAGTGGAGTTCGGCATCGGCATCGCCATCTTCTTCGCCGCCGCGTCGTTGACGTCCGTCCCGCCCGCCGTGGACCTGACCCAGGACCGGGTGAGCTGGCAGGAGATCGTCGAGCGCAACACCCCCGAATGGCCCCGCATGAGCAGCCCCGACCACGACGTGCTGGCCTTGCCGGCGTTGCAGGCGAAGCTGGATGCCGAGGCCGCTGCGAAAAAAGCCGCGCCTCAGGTCGCCTTCATACCGGGGGCAGGGGAGTTGCCGCCGCGCAACGCCGACGACATCGCCTGGTCCGAATACAACCATCATTGGGCCGCTGTGTTCGTCATCGCCGTCGGATTGCTGGCTTTGCTGAACCGCGCGGGTTTGCGTTGGGCTCGGCACTGGCCGCTGGTGTTCCTCGGCCTGGCGGTCTTCCTGTTCTTCCGGTCGGATCCCGAGGTCTGGCCGATGGGCGAGGAGGGGTTCTTCGACAGCCTGCGTGACGTGGAAGTGTTGCAGCACCGGTTCTTCGTGTTGTTGATCGTGGTGTTCGCCTTCTTCGAGTGGCGGGTTCGCGCAACGAACTGGACCGGCCGGTCCGCCGCCCTGGTGTTTCCGCTGCTGTGTGCCGCGGGCGGAACGATGCTGCTGACCCACAGCCACGCGATCGCCAACGTCAAGGATCAGTTGCTGATCGAACTGACCCACACGCCCCTGGCGCTGGCCGGCATCGCGGCGGGCTGGGCCAGGTGGCTGGAGATCAAGTTGAACCCGCGCGAGAACCCGGTCGTCTGGCAGATCGCCGGCTGGGTCTGGCCCGTGTGCATCCTGTTCTGCGGGCTGCTACTGCTGGGCTATCGGGAGGCGTGATCCGGGTTGCGCGGCGGTGGCGGTTCGGACTTCGTAGAGCACTTTCACCCTGACCCGGACATTGCGTGCAATGTCCTGCGCGCAGGGCGAAAATGCTCTACCTCCTTGTCTGATCGCATGATTCACACGCTACGAACGTTCCGCTCAGCGTGATCATGCTCTAAACCGAGGCGTCCAGGATATCGGTGATCGTTCGCTCCAGAT
>JAQGHW010000111.1 GCA_028291505.1 Rhodopila sp.
CGCCCGGCATTTCTCCTCGGTGCCGTAGACCGCCTCGAAGCCCGCCTCACTGAGGCCTTTCTGAAATTGCACCTTGTTCCGAGCCATTGCCGCATCCCGCTAAACTTCCTGTTCACATTATGTACCAGAAGGGAGTGGCTGAGAAAAGTACGTAAACAGGACCCAGTTTGCCTTCACGCTCATTGGCCTCGGGGCGCTCGCGATGACCATCGCCGACAGCCGCACGAACGAGGTCATCGCCGTCAGCCTGATGATCTCGGCGCCCGCGCTCATTGGCTTCTATCTCTTCCGGCGGATCGGGTTGCGCCGACTCGGCGAGACCCTGCTGCCCCGGATCGCAAGAGGGCGGCCATGGATCTCGTCCGAGGGCGTGGCGGAACTCGGAGCAGACCAACGAGCGAGCTGTGGCGCGCTGCGGGCACTGTGCCCGTCCTTTGCGTGGCGTCTGGTCGCTGGGTGTCTCGGCGTCGCCGAAATCCGGATTGCCCTGACGTGATGAGGCTGCATCCGGACTGGGGCGAGTGCTTCGTATTGGGGATCCCTGGCCAAGCAGTCCGGAGTGCAGATTTCGCCATCCCTGACGTCATGGGCGTGCAGGAAGGTGGGTTTCTGTTCGTCGGCGGCCTTTACGGCCCCGCCCGAGATGGCACTGGCGCTGTCACTGGTCAAGCGTGTGCCTCATTTCGCCATTGGCATCCCAGAACTGGTGGCGCGGCTTCTGCTTGAGATCAACAACCGATCTCGAGTACGCGCAACTGCTCCTTGAAACGAAAGTGGGGCAAAACCCCGGGCACGCACGTGCAGCATTGGCACATCAGCAGCGCGGGAGTGGCGCAACTCCGAGAGTTTTCGACGTTCTCCCACGTATCAATCTGAAGTCGTTCCATATCTGCCCGGAGTTTTGCCCCACTAGCCTTGAAACGGCTTAACTCCGACCGAACAGGTAGAATATTCGCCGTCCGCCCGACGTAATCGATCGTATGGGTCCTAGACGAACGCACCTATGCCGGTCAGCGCGCGACCGACAATCAGTGTGTTTATCTCGCGCGTGCCCTCATAGGAATAGATCGCCTCGGCGTCGGCGACGAACCGGCCGACCTGTTCCTCCAGCAGGATCCCGTTGCCGCCAAGCAGCTCGCGAGCGAGCCCGACGGTCTGGCGTGCCGAGACGGTGCAATAGGTTTTGGCGAGCGACGCCGCCTCTTCGCTGCCCTGGCCCTGTTCTTCGAGCTGGCTGAGGCGGTGGCACAGGGTAATCGAACTGGTGATACCGGAAAGCATTCTGACCAGTTGATCCTGCACCAACTGGAAGCCGCCGATTGGCCGGCCGAATTGCTTGCGACGCGTGGCGTAGGCAAGCGCGTGCTCGAAGGCGCCGAGCGCGCAGCCGGTTGCCTCCCAGGCGACGAAGCCACGAGTCATGCGCAGAACCTTGGCTGTGTCCGCGAAGCTGTTCGCATTCGCGAGCTTGTTGGCGTCCGGCACCCGGCAGTCAGTGAGCGTGATCATCGCGTTCTGCACCACACGCAGCGCGATCTTGTCTTTCATCACCTCGGCCGAATAGCCTGGCGTGCCTTTTTCGACCACGAATCCCTTGACCTGCTTGTCGTCCACGTCGCGCGCCCAGATCACGTTCACGTCGGCGAAGGTCGCGTTGCCGATCCAGCGCTTGGCGCCGTTCAGCACCCAGCCATCGCCGTCGCGCCGGCAGGTGGTCATCAGCCCCCCGGCCGCACCCGAACCGACCTCTGGCTCGGTCAGGCCGAACGAGCCCAACTTCTCCATCCGCGCCATCGCCGGCAGCCAACGTTGCTTCTGCTCGTCCGAGCCGCAAAGGTAGATAGAGCCGGCCGCCAGCCCGCCGTGGACGCCGTGGACGCCGATGAAGGTGGCGATCGAGCTGTCCACGCGCGCCAGTTCCAGCGCGATGAAGCCGTCCAGGATCGGCGAGCGGCCACGGAAACCGTAACCCTTGTACGAGACGCCGACGATGCCGAGGCGGGCAATCTCCGGAACCAGGTGGTGGGGGAATTCCGCGCGGGTCCAGTAGGCGTTGATGTCGGGCGCGACGCACGCCTCAAGGAAGGCGCGAAGTTCGCTCAGCAGGGCCTGGTCTTCGGGGGACAGCGTCTCGCGCATCCGGTAGAAGTCGCCGGGCCACAGGTTGGATGTCTGGTTCATGATCTCCTCCATTGTGCTGACGTCACATGCGTCTCATCGCCACAGCGGCGTCGGGCCGATTGCCCGGGGCGGCGTGCGGTTCTAACGTGGCGGACCGGGCGCGAGCGAAGACCATGGGAGGACGCTACTACACCCGAGCAAGCAAGCTTGCCGGCCTTGTCGAAATCGGGGCCGAGCGAGGCGCTGACATCTATGTCCTGATGCACGAGGCGGGGTTGAACCCGACGGTGCTGAGAAACCCCGAAACCGCCATCGACTACGGCGGCTTTTGCGAGCTGTTGCGACGCTGCGCGGTGGCCTGGGACCTGCCGGACATCGGGCTGCGCATGATCCGCTATCAGCAGATCGACTTCCTGGGCCCGGTGGCGCTGGTGACGCGGATGGAGCGGACCGTGCGGGACGCGCTGCGGGCAATCATCGCCAACCTCGTCATCCACGCCAACGCCACGGTGGCCGCGTTCGAGGAGGCGGCGGACGGCGACACGGCCTCGCTCATCCTGAACCAGCGCGATGACGCGCCGAAGAGTCGCGAAAATACCGAGCTGGTGATGGCGCAGGGCAAGCTGGTGATCGATTCGATCGCGGGCGCGCCTGTTCCGCTGTTCGAAGCGGCGTTCGTCCACGACAAGGGAAGCTCGCGCCGCGCCGTCGAGGCGCATTTCGCCTGTCCGATCCACTACGGCGCCGAGCGCAACGCGCTGACGTTCGACCGGGCGCTGCTGGACCGGCGGATCGAGAAGAGCGACGTTGCCTACCACGCGCTGATCAAGAAGTACCTCGCGACCGCTCGGGCCGAGGTTGAACGCGGCACCCCGGAGGATGCACGCGCTGAGATCGCGCGGCAAATGGAGCTGGGCCACTGCACGCTGGAACGCGTGGCGGACAGCCTGCGGATGCCGCCGCGCAGCCTGCAGCGGCGGCTGCAGGCGGAGGGGCTGAGCTTCCGCGACCTGTTGGATGAATGGCGCCGGGCCCGGGCGCTCTCGCTGGTCACCAACACCCGCCTGCCGCTGTCGGAGGTCTCCGAGGCGCTCGGGTACTCCGAGCAGAGTGTTTTCACCCAGGCATTTCGGCGCTGGTACGGCGGAACGCCGCATCGATTCCGCACGCGGCGACTGGCGGCAAGCGCTTGAGGATGCGCACCGGGCGGTCACTTGGCCCCCTTGTCGCCGGCCATCTTGGCGAAGAAGCTCTGCATCTGGTCGAGCCCGGTCATCGCCGGCATCCAGGTTCGCAGGATCTCGGCCGGCTCCATCGCCGCGACGGCGGCGATCGAGCGCTTGCGCATCTCCTGCATCAACTCGCCCTGCATCGGCTTGAGGTCGGGCAGGCCGAGGAAAGTGCGCGCCTCTTCGGGCGTGCAGTCGACGTTCATGGTGATCTTCATGGGTGTCCTCCTGGACTGGGCCGGGCAGCATGGTCAGGCCAAACTATTCGCATCGTGGTGCCGGGAACAGCGAGTGGTGCCACGACGATGGTCGCCGTCGGCCCGACCATCGCAGTTGTCGGCCGGCCTCGTCTCGGGCGCCTCGCACAGGAACCGCTCGATGGTCCGGGCGGTCTGATCGGGATGCGTCAGGATGAACAGGTGGCCGCAATCGATCACCTCAAGCCGCGCATCAGGCAGTCGGCTCGCCAGGATGCGGCCGTTCACCACGGGAACGATCGGGTCGTCCGCGCCCATCATGATCAGGACCGGGAGCTTCAACTGCGGCAGCCATAGCCAACTGGTCCAGCCGACCCCGGCCAGGAGCTGGAACAAGTAACCGCGCGAACTGCCGGTGCGCAGCGCCGCAACGTGCTCTTCCAGGGGCTGGCGGTCCAACCTGAGCTGACCGCCGTAGATGTCGGGCCCCACCGTCAGCATGTAATCGGGATCGGTATAACGACGAGGCGTGGCGAGCTTCGAAAGCACCCTGAGATCGCCGGGCACCATGACGAAGCCCGCCGAGGTGGCAGCGAGGGTCAGCGTCCGGCTGCGTTCCGGATGGTCGTGCACGAATTGCTGCGCCAAGGCCCCGCCCCAGGAGACGCCGAAGACATCGACCGCGCCGATGTCGAGCTTGTCGAGAAGCCGGCTGGCGAGGCGCGACAGCCATGTCAGCCGATAGGGCAGCTTCGGCGCCGGCGAAGCGCCGACGCCCGGA
>JAQGHW010000171.1 GCA_028291505.1 Rhodopila sp.
CTACACTCTGGCGATCAGCCAAAAGGCCGACCTCATCGGCAAGATCCTGGGCGCGGTCAAACATGAGATGGTGGATTTCGGCAACCAGTTCCGTTTGCTCGAAAGGAACGTCCAGGCGCTCGGAAACAACATCAGGAAGGGCCGCTCCCGAGCGAATGTCATTACCCGCAAGTTGAAAGACGTAGCGGCTCTGGAAGGCCCCGCCGCCGCGACCCTTCTGGAATTCCCATCCGATCCCGAGGACGCAGCGGGTGAAGGCGACGAAGATGCCGACCTCGAAACCGTCGACTGACACTGATTCCTGATCTCGATCTCGTCATCTCGGTCGAGACCTCCGTTGCGCATCTATTCTGGCGGTGGAAGCGCCCGCAGCAACTCTACCCCAGATCCGCCATCTGAAACGGTTGCGCCAACTCGATCGCCCGTGCCGCGCGCAGCACCAGGTCGTCCCGGAACTGCGCCGCAGCGATCTGCACCGAATTCGGCAGCCCATCCGCCCGCGGCCCCATCGGCACCGAGATCGCCGGCTGGCGCGTCAGATTGAAGGTGAACGTCCACGGCGCCCACGCCGTCCACAACGCCCGCACCGGATCGACCGTCGGCGCGTCGGCCAATGGCGGCCCGCCCGGCACAGTCGGACACAGCACCAGATCATAACGCTGGTGCAACCGAGCCATGACGTGGGCGGCAGCGGCGCGGGTGGCCTCCGCGTCCATGAATTCGACCGCCGTCATGCCCCCCAGCGTCTGGGCGACCTCGCGGATCCCGGGATCAAGCAGCCCAGCCATTTGCGAGGGCATCCCCGCGACCAACCGAGCCAGCGCCGCACCCCAGACCCGCCCGAACACGCTGCTGGTATCAGGCAGCCCGGCGTCGGCCTGCTCGACGAACGCCCCGGCATCCGCCAGCAACTGGGCGGCGCGTTCCACCGCCGCGACACCATCGGGATCGACCGGAGCATCAAAGCCGGGATTGTTCAGCACGCCAACGGACAGGCCAGCGACCCCAGCCTCTATCCCGTCGCACCAGTCGCGCGGATCGTCCGGCAAGCAGAACGGATCACGCAGGTCCCAGCGCGCCATGGCCGAGAACATCAGCGCCGCGTCCCGCACCGTCCGGGTCATCGGCCCGGCAACGGCGACGCTGGCAAACGCGCTCGCCGGCCATTGCGGAATCCGCCCATAGGTTGGTTTCAACCCGACCAGCCCGCACCAAGCCGCCGGTATGCGCACCGATCCGCCGGCATCCGTGCCGATATGCAGCGGCCCGAACCCAGCCGCTCCCGCCGCGCCAGCGCCCGACGACGACCCACCAGTGGTGTACGACGGGTTCCAGGGGTTCCGGGTGATACCATGCAGCGGGCAATCCCCCGGCGATTTCCAGCCGAACTCGGTAGTGGTGGTCTTGCCCAGGATCACCGCACCCGCCGCCCTCAAACCGGCAACCATCGGCGCGTCGTCCGGCACCGGGTCGGTGCTGGTCGTCCGGCTGCCCCGCCGTGTCGGGAAGCCGGCCAGGTCAACCAGGTCCTTCACCGTGCACGGCACGCCATCCAGAGCGCCGATCGGCCGCCCCGATCGCCAGCGGGACGTGCTCTCGGCCGCCGCCTGCAACGCCCCGGGATTCATCACCGCGAACGCATTCAACCCCGGATTCAACCGCGCCACCCGCTCGGTGATCGCTTGCAGCACGTCGACAGGGGTCAGTTGCCGGCGGGCATAATAGGCCAGCATATCCTCGGCGCTCAGCAGGGCAGGGTCCAGATCGGGCATGGGTGCTCTTTTCCGATGGGGCGAACTGGGTGCACCATGGCGTTCGCAGCGCATGGAGGGAACCCCGGATGAGCATTGAACCCTGGCAATGGCCGGAAGAAACCTGGCGGACGATGGTCGGACGCGCCCGCGCCGGCCGCAGCCTGAAACCGGCCTCCTGGCCCCAGGGCGCCCGCTGCGCCGTCGCGATCAGCTTCGACGCCGATCACGAGACCATCCCGTTGCGCGACAACGACCCAAGCCCGATGCGCATCAGCCAGGGCCAGTATGGCAACCGCCAGGCCATGCCCCGCATCCGGAAGTTGCTGGAACGCGAGTCGGTGCCGGCCACCTTCTTCTATCCCGCCGTGTCGGCCCTGCTGCATCCGGAGGAAGTCCGCGCCGTCGCCGCCGATGGCCACGAGATCGGAATCCACTCCTGGATCCATGAGGCCAACACGACGCTGCCCCGTGAAGCCGAACGCGAACTGACGCTGCGCTCGCGGGAAACCCTGGCGAAGATCAGCGGCGTCGAACCCGTGGGGATGCGCACGGCAAGCTGGGATTTCTCGGTCAACACCCTGGACATCATCCGAGAAATGAAACTGCTGTACGACAGCAGCCTGATGGCGGATGACGATCCGTACGAACTCGAAGACCAGGGCCAGCCCACCGGCATTGTCGAGCTGCCACCGGAATGGATCAGGGACGACGCGGTTTACTTCAACATGCTGCGGTTCTCCGGCCTGCGCCCCTACACCCCGCCGTCCGCGGTGGAGGAAATCTTCACCGCCGAGTTCGACGGCGCATGGGACGAAAGCGGCATGTTCCTGCTGACCATGCATCCGCACATCACCGGCCACCGCTCAAGGTTGCCGCTGCTGGAACGCCTGATCCACCACATGAAGGCAAAGGGCAGCTGCTGGTTCGCGACTCACGCGCAGATCGCCGAATGGTGCATGAGGTAGCAACAACCCGGCGCGACCAGGTAACCAACTGACGTCAAGGCCCCAGATAAGGCTGCAGCAGCCGCTTCCAGACGCCGCTCTCGATCGTGATATGCAGCCACTGGTCGACGAACTGCTTCAGGACAACGTCCCGGGGCAACAGGTAGCCCAACTCGCCAAAATCGAACGGCTGGTCAGGGTGGATCGCGCATAGCTCCGGGTGCAGTCTCTGCTGGACTTTCGTTTCGACCGCATCGGTGATCATCAGGTCGGCGTGGCCCGCGACCAGTTCGTCGAAGATGCCCGTATTGTCTGGGAACACAACGATATCCGCCTGATGCAGATTGGCGCGATCGAAGCGCTCATTCGTGCCACCCGCATTGACCATGACCTTCACACCGGCTCGGTCGATCGCCGCCAGCGTCACGAATCGGTCCCGGTCCGCGCAGCGCGCAATAGCCGCCTTGCCGGCGCGCATGACCGGCTGCGAGAAGAACGCCACGCGCTGCCGAACCAGGGTGATGGACACCCCGCCCATGCCGATGTCGAACTTGTCATCCCCGAGGTCGGGCAGCAGCGTGCTCCAGGTCGTCGGCACGATCTCCAGCTTGACGCCAAGCGCCTCCGCCAGGTTCGTCGCCATGTCGACGTCGAGCCCGCTATAGGCGCCACTGTCCTTGTCGCGTTGGGAGAACGGACGATAGTCGCCGGTCAGCCCAACCCGCAGCACCCCACGGGAAGTGATGTCATCCAGCCGGGATTGCGCCAACGCGCCGCTGGCAAAGAGCAAGGCAGTAAAAAAGACGAGAAGTCGCATGGTGTTGTTCCCGAAAGCCAGGGGAACGATGCCTCGAACCGCGCAACGATGCCAGCGACCTGGCAGGTAACCCAACGCACCTCAACCGCGCATCAACTACTGCCGATCAGGATCCCGACCGCGAACACCAGCGCTCCGCCGAACGCGACCTGAAGCGTCGCCGATAGCGGTGGGGTGTCCATGTATTTCCAGCGGATCCAGGAAATCACCCCCAGCTCCACGATCACCACCCCGATCGCCACCGCGGTCGCTATAAAGAACGACGGAATCAGAAACGGCAGCGTGTGCCCGATCCCGCCTGCCGTCGTCATCAGCCCGGTGATGCCGC
Source organism: Rhodopila sp. (assembly GCA_028291505.1). Taxonomy (GTDB): domain Bacteria; phylum Pseudomonadota; class Alphaproteobacteria; order Acetobacterales; family Acetobacteraceae; genus Rhodopila. The sequence goes on from JAQGHW010000171.1 coordinate 3,844, forward strand.
CCCGGATCAGCGGCGCACCACGGCCGGTCAGGCTGCCATTGTCCGACAGCGCCTCGGCGAAGCCCATCGAGATCCCCGCCCCGACCGACGCCGCCATTCCCACCAAAAACGCCTGCCACGTGTTGCCGGAGGCGAACGCCGCCGCGAATACCGGCGCCAGGGTCGACACCGAACCGTCCATCAACCCGGCCAATCCCGGTTGGATCACCCGCAACACGAACGACTGCCGAGCATGCGCATCTTCGTCCCGCCGCACGTTCGCCGGCAGGTTTTCCTCGACCAACTGGTCCGCGCGGTGTTCATGCTCGACCTCGGCGTCCGCCAGGTCACCCAGCAGCTTGCGGATGGTGACGTCTTCGCTGCGGGCGGCGGCGCGGCGGTAGAAACCTTGGGTCTCGGTCTCCAAATTTTCCGCCAGTTGCCGCACGGCGTTCAAATTCAGCGGCGCCATCTGCCACACCGGCTTGTGCTGGACGAACCCGCGCACGTCCTGGCGCCGGATCAACGGGATGTGTTCGCCGAATTTCTCCCGATAGACCTCCAGCAGGCGGTGCCGGTGCTCGCTCTCCTCGCCGGCCATCTCGGTGAACACGTTGGAACTGCCCGGATACTCCGCGCGAAGTCCTTCGGCGATATCCAGGTAGATACGCCCGTCCTCTTCCTCATTGGCGATGGCCAGGGCGAGGATCTCGCGTTCGGTCAGGTCTGAGAAATTGCGCATGGCGCGGAATGTGGCGGAAATGGCCGTCCCGTCAAGTGGGGAGCGTAATGATGCGAATGCTTCTCACAAGCTCCCCAGCGCCGCGTCCACCGCGTCGCCCAACCGCTCCACGATCGCATCGATATCCGCGGCCGTCGCGATATACGGCGGGGCGACAATGACGTGGTCCCCCTGTCTACCGTCGATCGTCCCACCCATCGGGTAGGTCGCCAGCCCGCGAGCGATGCCCTCCGCCTTCACCCGTTCGTTCAGCTTCAGCGCCGGGTCGAAGACTTGTTTCGATCCGCGATCGGTGACGAACTCCAGCGCCCAGAACAGGCCGCGACCGCGAATGTCGCCAACATGGCGATGGTTGCCGAAACGCTCCTGCAACGCGGCCTCCAGCCGGCGCCCCATCGCCTGCACATTGGCGACCAGACCGTCCTCGCGGATGATGCGCTGCACCTCCAGCGCGGCGGCGCAGGCGACCGGATGGGCCTGGTAGGTCTGGCCGTGCAGGAATCCGCCGGACCCGTCGGCCAACGCGCGCACGATCCGATCCGCGATCAGGATGCCGCCGATCGGCTGGTAGCCGCCACCCAGGCCCTTGGCGACGACCTGGATGTCGGGGGTGACGCCCTCCTGCTCCCACGCATGCATGGTGCCGGTGCGGCCCATTCCGCACATTACCTCGTCCAGGATCAGCAGCGCGCCGTAGCGGTCGCAAATCTCGCGGACTCGCGCGAAATAGCCGGGCAGGGCGGTGACGCAGCCGGTCGTGGCGCCGACAACGGGTTCGGCCAGGAACGCCGTCACCGTGTCGGGGCCGACCCGCTGGAATTCCCCATCCAGTTCCGCGCTCAGCCGATCCAGGTATTGCGCGTCGGTCTCGCCGGGTTCCTTGAACCGGTAGGCGAAGCACGGCGACACCAGGCTGTGCGCCTGGCTCAGGATCGGCTCGTAGTACGCCCGCCGCATCATGTTGCCGCCGGCCGCCAGCGCCCCCAGCGTCGTGCCGTGATACGATTGCCGGCGAGCGATCGTGCGCGTCCGCTGCGGTTGCCCGATCTCCAGGAAATACTGCCGCGCCAGCTTGATCGCCGCCTCATTCCCCTCGGACCCGGAGGAGCAGAACCACGCCCGCGACAGCCCCCCCGGTTCATCATGCAGGATGATCTCCGCCAGGTCCTCGGCCGGCTGGTTGGAGAAGGTGCCGGTGTGAGCGTACGCCATGGCCGCGGCCTGCCGTCCAACAGCTTCCGCCACCCGCCGATTGCCGTGCCCCAGGCAGGCAACCGCGGCACCGCCTGACGCGTCGATGATGCCGCGTCCGTCCTGGGTGTAAAGATAAATGCCCTCACCGCGGACGGCGATTGGCGGGACGGCGCCGGAGCGGTGCAGGACGCGGGTCATCGACCATCCAGGTTGTTATTCAGCGGTAGGCGAGGTTGCCGCGTCGCCCCGCTTTCCGCAATGACAAAGCGGCCCAGCCGCAAAATCAGGCCGCCTCGGGTCGTGCGTCCCCGACCCCTAGCTCGGGGTCAGATGCTTAACCCGCGGCGCCACCTCCTGCGCCAGCAACCGCAGCGAATTGTGCCACGCCTCGGGATTTTCCGCGTAGTCGAACCCGAACACCAGCAGGTTGCCGAAGCCGCCGACCTCGCGATAAACCCGCTCCAGCTTCTCCGCCACCGTCGCCGGCGACCCAACCAGCCAGTTGTGCTGCGCGCAATACTCTGGCGTCACATCCGAATCCGCGACCGAGGGGTCGTGCTTCAAATACTCCAGGAACCCGAAATTCCCCAGCAGCGGCAGGAAGTATTCGCGCATCATCCGCCCCATCATGCCGCCGACCGACAGCCGCTGCGCCTCGGCATCCGTTTCCGCAACGAACACCTCCCGCACCATCCGCCAGTCCCGCCGGTGCGGCGTCCGCCCAGTGCGTTTCGCACCTTCCTCAACCGCGGCCCAATGCGTCGCCACGTACGCCGGATTAAGGTTCAGGCTCAGCGGCAGGAAACCATGCTCCCCCGCCATCTTCAACGTGTCAGAGTTCTTCGACAGCCCCGCGACGCCGATCGGAGGATGCGGCTTCTGCAACGGCTTGATATGCGGCTTCAGGAACCCGAACATCGTTTCTGGCTTGTCGACATTCCAGAACTTGCCGCGAAATTGAAACGACGGCTCGTCGCTCCACATCCGCAGCATGATGTCCAGCGCCTCCCGCGTCATCTCGCGGTTCGCCCCCGACATCCCGTCCACATTGAACATCGCCCAGTCGCTGGGCAGACCGGACGCCGCGACACCAAACATCAGCCGCCCGTCCGACATGTGATCCAGCATCGCGACACGGTTCGCCAACTCCGCCGGGTGGTGATACGGCAGCAGGAACCCGCCGGGGCCGATACGCAGCCGTTTCGTCTGCAGCAGCGCCTGAGCGATCAGCAGATCCGGCGCGGGATTCGGTTCCCAGGGTGCGGTGTGATGCTCTCCGATCCAGGCTTCCGAGAACCCCAGCTCATCCAGCCAGCGCATCGTCTGCAGATCCCACTCGACGCCCGCCTTCAGGCCGCGTTCCGGCGGGTGCGACGGCATCGAGAAATACCCGAATTCCACGGCGATCCTCCTGTCCTGGCGCGCTTTAACACGCTTCCGGACGGCAGAAGATCACATCCGCGGTTCAGGTCAAGTCAGTGGTGCCCCAGCATGTGGCGGCCAATCTCCTGCGGGTCGGCACCCTCGGCCGCCATTTCATGCGCCACCGCGCCTTCGTGCATCACCACGATCCGATCCGCGAGTTCCAGGATTTCGTCCAGATC
>JAQGHW010000188.1 GCA_028291505.1 Rhodopila sp.
ACGAAAAATCTTCATAATTTGCAATCTGGGGCTGATCAGATGCGCAGCCGATCGATCTTATAACCATCTGATTTCGTTTATTCTTCGGCTTAGCGTACGATTTTGTACAAATCGTGTGGTGACCCCAGGTTCGTGCCCGGGCCTGAAAGTCCGGTTTCCACCCATTCCGGCCGACGAGGACCCAAAATGCTTCGTCCGCTTTCGGAAAGCCGTCCAAGCCCTCCGGATGGCCGACATGGGCGCGAAACAGCCGTCCACGCCCCGAGCCTCTTGCGTCTGCTCCCCACCCGAAGCCAGTCAATCGGAGAGGGCATCGAATTCCTCCGAAGCCAGGCGGTGCGCGTGGTCGGTCAAAGTCACGGAAAGTCGGCTTTGGCAACCCGCCAAAACGACTGTTACTGGCAACGAAAAATCTTCACTGCAGGCCCTGAATGGCGGCAGCACCGCCACGGGCAACGGGCGCGCCTGCCGACGACGGACGCTCATATATCCCGCGAATCGTGATACGTCTTCACAGGCAGGGGCCGCAGATGCGGATCAAGCGTCAGCCGATGATGGAAATATTCGATCTGGTTATGAATACGATCTCGCCGCCGCCGGTACCAGCTTCTCCAACCGCACCCACATGGTCTTCCAGCAGTTCTTGTCAACAAAGATCCACGCGGCACCGATCCTGCGCGGCCAATCGGGCAGTGCCGCTTCAGATGTGGATTGCGCGGCCGAGGCCCCGCATGCTGGCTTCATGGAACGCCTCGGTCAGCGTCGGGTGGGCGTGGATCGTCCCGGCCACGTCCTCGAGCAGCGCCCCCATTTCGATCGCCAGCGTGAACTCGCCCACCAGTTCCGAAACATGCGTCCCGACCGCCTGGATACCCAGCACGCGATGATCGTCGGCACGGGCGACCACGCGAACGAATCCGCCGTCGTCGCCCGCCGCCATGCTCAACGCGCGGCCATTGGCGGCAAACGGGAACTGGCTCACGATCAGGTCGGTGCCAGCCGACCCAGCGTCCTCCGGACCCAGGCCGACGCTGACGATCTCGGGATCCGTAAAGCACACCGCCGGGATGGCCATGGGATCGAACCGCCGCCGGGCACCGCCGATGAGTTCCGCCACCATCTCGCCCTGCGCCGAGGCCTTGTGCGCGAGCATCGGCTCCCCGACCAGGTCGCCGATGGCCCACACATCTCGCATCGATGTACGGCAGCGGTCATCGATACGGACGAACGGGCCGGCCATATCAATGGCCATCGCCTCCATCCCCCACCCGTTCGTCAAAGGCCTTCGTCCGACCGTCACGAGCACCTGGTCGGCCGCTAGGGATACGGTCACCCCGTCCCTGGTCCGCACCCGCGCCGCCGCCGCGCCTTCGCTTAGCTCCACCATCTCCACCGCGGCGCCCAGATGGAGCATCACGCCGGCGCGCTCCAGCCAGCGCCTGACCGGATTCGTCAGCGGTTCGTCCCAGTTCGGCAAAATCCGCTCGCGGGCTTCGACGACCGTGACCTCCGAACCCAGCTTCCTGAATGCCGTGCCAAGTTCCAGGCCGATATAGCCCGCGCCGACCACGACCAGCCGGTCCGGCACGCGTGCCAACATCAGCGCCTCGGTGGACGAGATCACGGGCCCGCCGAACGCCAGTCCGGGCAGCGAGGCCGGAGTCGAGCCGTTCGCAAGGATGACGTGTTCCGCCCGGATCACCTCTACGCCTTCGCGAGTCCTCACCGTACATGTCTTGGCGTCGCAGAACGTCGCCCAGCCCTCTATCACCCGCACCTTCGCCTTCCGCAGCAGGACACCGACGCCACCGGTGAGCCTGTCCACAATTCCCTCCTTCCAGAGCACGGTCCTGTTCAGGTCGATGGTTGGCGCCTCCCTCAAGGCGATGCCGATCGTGCCGTCGCCAACACAGCCCCGCATGTCATCGAATTTCCCGGCTGCGTGGATCAGCGCCTTGGACGGAATGCAACCTCTGACCAGGCACGTGCCGCCAAGCCGGTCGGCCTCCACGAGCACGGTCTCCAGCCCCAGCTGTCCGGCGCGGATGGCTGCCACGTAGCCGCCCGGGCCGCCGCCCACCACGAGGACCTTGGTGCGAATCATCGTTTCCTCATTCAACGAAGAGCGTCGCGGGCTGCTCGAGCAGTCCCTTTAGCGCCTGCACGAACTGCGCGGCGTCCCAACCGTCCACCACGCGATGGTCGAACGAACTGGACAGGTTCATCATCTTGCGGATCACGATCTGTCCACCACGCACGACCGGCCGCTCGACGATCCGGTTCACGCCGATGATCGCCACCTCGGGGCGGTTGATCACAGGGGTTGTCACGATGCCACCAAAGGGCCCAAGGCTGGTGATCGTCAGGGTCGAGCCGCTGAGTTCGTCGCGGACCGCCTTCCCGTCGCGCGTCGCTGCTGCCAGGCGCGAGATTTCGGACGCCAGTTCCCAAAGGTCCAGTGTCTCGGCGTGGCGGACGACCGGCACCATGAGTCCCTGCGACGTCTGGGTGGCGATGCCGATATGCAGGGCCGCGTGGCGGCGCACGATCCCCGCTTCGTCATCGAACAGGGCGTTGACCTGGGGAAACCGCGGAACAGCGCACACCAGCGCGCGGCTCAGAAACGGCAGCAATGTCAGCCGTAGCCGCTCGGTCCCGTGCCGGGCGTTGAGGTGAGCGCGGAGCTCCTCAAGCGCCGTCACGTCGAGTTCCTCGACATAGGAGTAGTGCGGAATCCGGCGTTTGGACTCCTGCATGCGTTCGGCGATCCGGCGTCGCAGGCCGATGATCTTGATTTCTTCGATGTTGTCCAGGCGCGCGCGCCTGGCCGGCCGAGCGGTTGCGACCGCGGCACTCCGCCCGGAAGCAATGTAGGCATCGAGGTCGGCATGTCCGATGCGGCCGGCCGGTCCGGTTCCGGGGATGAATTGCAATGCAATGCCAAGCTCATGCGCACGTCGTCGCACCGCAGGCGAAGCGCTCGGTTTTGCCCCGTTTGGACGCGGGACGGCGACCGAAGGCTCGGTTTCCTTTCGAGCCGGCGGCTCGGGTGCAGGCGCTTTTGCCGCTGCGGGCGGCGGACCGTCCGGGGCTTTCGGCGCAGGCGCCGCAGGTGGGGCAGCGGCAGGCCCTGTCGAGACCGCTCCGTCCTGGGATGCCTCATCGCTATCAATGTCGAGCACCAGAAGCTCTGCCCCAACGCGAATCTTGTCGCCCGGGCTGCCGGTGATCGCGACAACCCGGCCAGCCCGGGGCGAGGGTATCTCCACGGTCGCCTTGTCCGTCATGACGTCGACCAGCGGATCATCCTCGCCTACCGTGGAACCGACCGCGACGTGCCAGCCGACAACCTCCGCTTCCGCGATGCCCTCTCCGACGTCGGGAAGCTTGAACACGAAGCGTCCCATGTCAGCCCCCCATGGCCTTGCGGAGCCCCTCCGCGACGCGCCGCGGGCCGGGGAAATACTCCCACTCCAGCGAATGCGGGTAAGGCGTATCCCAGCCGGTCACCCGCACGATGGGCGCCTCCAGGCTGTAGAAGCAGTTCTCCTGCACGAGCGCTGACAGTTCGGCGCCGAAACCGCTGGTGCGAGTGGCCTCGTGCACGATCACGCAACGCCCCGTCTTCGTGACCGAGGCCACGATCGTATCGATATCGATGGGAACCAGCGTCCGCAGATCGACCACTTCGGCGTCCACGCCACTCTCGGCGACCGCCGCCAGCGCGACATGCACCATCGTTCCGTAGGTCAGAACCGTCACATCTTCGCCGGCCCGCACAACGGACGCCGTGCTGAGCGGAACGGTATAATGCCCGTCCGGCACCTCTCCCGACGGATGCTCGGTCCACGGTGTCACCGGCTGATCGTGGTGCCCGTTGAACGGGCCGTTATAGAGACGCTTGGGCTCGAGAAAGATGACCGGGTCGTCGTCTTCGATCGCGCTGATCAACAGGCCCTTGGCGTCGTAGGGGTTCGACGGAATGACCGTCTTCAGGCCGCAGACATGGGTGAAAATCGCCTCGGGGCTTTGGCTATGCGTCTGCCCCCCGAAGATGCCGCCGCCGCACGGCGTGCGTACGGTGATTGGCGCAGTGAACTCGCCCGCCGACCGATAGCGAAGCCGTGCCGCGGATGAAATGAGCTGATCCGTTGCTGGATAGATATAGTCTGCAAACTGGATCTCCACGACCGGACGCAACCCGTAAACGCCCATGCCGACGGCGGTCGCCAAAATACCGGCCTCGGCAATCGGCGTGTCGAAAGCGCGATCCGTCCCGTACTTCCGCTGCAAACCCTCGGTGCAGCGGAACACACCGCCAAAGTAGCCGACGTCCTCGCCGAAGACGACGACCTTGTCATCCCGGCCCATCATCACGTCCATCGCCGAGTTCAGCGCCTGTACCATGCTCATCCGCGACATGCTCAGAACCCCAGTTCCTGCCTCTGGCGACGCAGGTGCCAGGGCATTTCCTTGAAGACGTCCTCGAACATCGTCGCCGGACTATGGTGCTCGCCAACGCCCATCGTGCCGTAGCTTTCGGCCTCGCGCTGGGCGTCGCGCACCGCGCCATCCACCTCCGCCGCGAGTTGGGCATGCTGCTCATTCGACCACGCCCCGAGTGCCACCAGGTGCGCCCGCAGGCGCGCGATCGGATCGCCAAGCGGCCACTGGCTCGCCTCGTCGGCCGGCCGGTATTTGCTCGGATCATCGCTGGTGGAGTGCGCCGACGCCCGGTATGTGAGCAATTCGATGACGGTCGGTCCCAGGTTCGAACGTGCCCGATCGGCTGCCCAGCTAGTCACCGCGTGCACTGCGAGGAAGTCGTTCCCGTCGACACGCAGGGACGGCAGGCCATACCCCAGGCCACGTGCTGCAAACGTCGCATGCTCGCCGCCCGCGATTCCCTGGAAAGATGAGATGGCATATTGGTTGTTGACGATGTTTAAGATGACCGGGGCGCGATAGACGCTGGCGAATGTCAGGGCGTGATGGAAATCGCCCTCCGCGGTTGCACCCTCGCCGATCCACCCCGCGGCAATCCGGTCGTCGTGCCGGATGGCGGAGGCCATGGCCCAGCCGACCGCCTGCGGGAAATGCGTGGCCAGATTGCCGGCAATAGAGAAAAATCCCGCCTCCTTACTGGAATACATGATCGGCATCTGGCGACCCTTCAGCCGGTCATGCGAATTGGAATATACTTGGTTCATCATGTCGACCAACGGCCAGCCACGTGCGATAAGCAACCCCTGCTGCCGGTAGGTCGGGAACGTCATATCGCGGTCGTCGAGCGCCATGGCTTGCGCAACACCGATTGCCTCCTCGCCGGTGCACGGCATGTAGAACGACGTCTTGCCCTGGCGCTGCGCACGAAACATCCGGTTGTCATACGCCCGGGTCAGCATCATTGCCCGCAGACCGCGGCGCAGTGTCTCCGGATCCAGCCTTGGATCCCATGGTCCGACCGCATTGCCGTTATCGTCGAGCACCCGGATCAGCGCGAAGGCGTGCTCGCGTATCGCAGCCGGCTCCGCGCCGATATCGGGACGCGTGACGGACCCTGCCGCGGGCAGCTTGACCCAGCTGAAGTCCGGCGGTTGCCCCGGCCGGGCAGACGGCTCCGGGACGTGCAGCTGCAAGGGGACTGTGTTCTTCAACTGTCATCTCCCAATAGGGCGTAAGGCATCGCCGGCCCACCCTATCGGCGTGCGTCGGCAATGCAATTCCATCGGATTGGTCGCCGGCCATGCAGATGCTGGCGCCGGGTTGCCGTGTGGATCGGCGCGGCGCAGGGTGGAATCAAAGTCTGAGGCCTGGTCTGACGCAACGCTGAAACGGGAGGCACACAATGGGACACGGTTCCGGCATTCGCGAAGTCGCTTGGCTCGACATCGCCGGCAGTGGCCAGGTCGTCCTGGACGGTGATCACGCCTATATCGGCCAGATGGCCCCCCGCACGGCACTCCGGTTCTGGATGTATCGGATCCGGCGAACCCCCGCATCATCGCCTCGATCGACATCCCGCCAGGGCGGCAGGGCTGGAGGTGCTGCGTGAAATGATGGCGAACCCGAGGCTGGCCGATCCGATTAGTTTGCGCACCTAAGACGGGAACTCGGCATCGATCCAAGCTTGGATTGTGGATCGGCCGACTGCCTAAATGGCCAACAGCTAACCCTGAAGGATTTCTGGACCGACTAAGCGCCGTTTGCACCGCGCTGTGATGGTCTGCTCCCGACCGAAGGGAGATGCAGATGACCACAGCCCCAACCAACGTCCCGAGCTATGAGACGCTGAACGGCATACCGCCAATCGACGTCCCGGCGAACGTCCAGGCGGCCCTCGTGAAAGGCAGGCGGGCAACCGGGATCGCAGCGGAAACCGCTGCGCTGCGTTTAGGGCCGGGGAGGCTGACCCCCCAGGAGTATTTTTATTACCGCCTCTGGGAGGCACGTCTCCCACTTGCGGCCAAGAAGGCGTTCGTCGGAAAGCTAGCCCAGCATCCGATGCACGTCGCGGCGGGCAGCCGGGAGTGGTTCGCGACCAGTGCCGACAAGATCCTGTTCCATTCGATCATGGCCGCGGGGCGCTTTCGTGTCCCCGGAACGCTCGCAATCACCCAGGCCGGCCGGCACCTGCCAGACGTTCCGACGATCACCGATGCAGACTGCTTGGTGCGGTTCCTGCGCGACCCGTCACTCTATCCGCTGTTCGCCAAACAGGTCGCCGGGAAATACAGCCTCTCCGTCGTCAGCGCCGACAGCTACGACTCCAGCTCTGACGAGGTGAGCCTGCTCGGCGGCGCCCGGCAGGCGGTCGGCGCTCTGGCCGCTTCGCTTGTCGGCGGGGCGGGCTACCTGATTCAACGACGGCTGAGTCCGGCCGCAGCGCTGGCCGAGCGCTTCGGACCGAGGCTCTGGTCGGTGCGGCTGCTCGTCTTCGTGACGCCGGACGGGCCGCTGGTACACCGGGCCGCCGCCAAGATCGCGACGGGGACCAACCCGGCCGACAACTACTGGCGGGCCGGCAACCGGCTGGGCGCGATCGCCCTCGACACGGGACGGATCACGCGGGTGGTGACGGGGACGGGCCTCACTCTTCAGGAAGACGAGCTGCACCCCGACACCCAGCAGGTCATCGTCGGGAGCACGATCCCGAACTGGAACCAAATCGTCGCCGACGTAAAGCTGACCGCCCAGATCTTCGCCGGCATCCGCACACAATCCTGGGACATCGCGCTGGCCGATCCGGCGCCGACTTTCCTCGAGCTGAACTTCGGCGGCGATCTCAACCTGCATCAGCTTGCCCACGGGCGAGGCGTGCTGGACGACCAGTATCGGGCTCACCTCCGGCGCTGCGGCTACAAGGGGCGGCTCTGACCTGATTCGAGGCGCCGTTTGCACCGCGCCCCGTCAGCATCTCCCCATGAAGAACGACGACGCAGAGCCGAGAGGGGGTGCCGCTTGCGCCGGGAGGGCCGCAAGGGTCCCGCGCCTGGTGGCGCGCGGCCCGGCTTCGCCGGCTGCGCCCTTGCCCCCCTCCGTCTTCGCGGCCGGCGGTTCGGCAGATGCCGGACATGGAAAGGGCAGGGCAGGGAGCCCGACCCGCCATTCCGGTCAGCCCTGGAGAGCCACGATGTCACCATCCGCGGACGCGGAGCTGGACCTGTTCCGGCAAAGCGTGAACTGCGCCGCCGTGCTGGAACGCATGGTCGGCGGCTGGAAGCTCGATCTGCGGCAGAGCACGAAACGCGCGCTGAAATATCGCCGCGGCGAGGGCGAGATCATCATCGTCAACCACGACGGACGCGGCTGGTGGGATGCAACCGGTAGCGCCAAGGGCGACGTCTTCAACCTGGTTCAGCACCTCGACCCTTCGCTGAACTTCGGGGCGGTCCGCAAGGTGCTGCGGGGCTTCATCGGGATCACGCCCACCTATCCGGAGGCCGACCGACCGCGCAGCCTAGATCCGGACAAACCCGATCGCTCGCCCGGTGAGCGTTGGGCCGATCGGCCGCCGCTCCGGCGCGGTGACGCGGCATGGACCTATCTGGCCGAGAGCAGGGCCATCCCCGACGCCGTGCTTGCCGGTGCGGCACGAGGGGACTGCGTTCGGCTTGGCGCCTATGGCAGCGCGTGGTTCGCGCACCGCTGGAACAGCATCGTCAGCCACGTCGAGACACGGAGCCGAACGTACAAGGGCTCATTGCGCGGCGGACGGAAAACACTGTTCCAGTTCGGCGAGGCGAACGACGCTTTCAGGCGGGTGGTCGTGCTCGAGGCGCCGATCGACGCGCTCAGCCTGGCCGCGATCGAGCGCGTCCGCGCCGACACACTTTACGTCGCGACGGGCGGCGGGATGGGGCCGGGCACGCTCGAAGCGCTGCGCATAACGCTCACCCGCCTGCATGAGGTCGCAGGCCTGCTGGTGAGCGCGACCGACGCGAACGTGGTGGGAGACCGCTACGCCCAGCGGCATGCGGCACTCGCCACTGAGGCAGCGGTCGCTTTCCAGCGGCTGCGTCCGCCGGAGGGGCAGGACTGGAATGACGTCCTTGTTCAGAGGAGGAAAGCATGACGCCCGCGCGCGCCTGGGTCCG
>JAQGHW010000207.1 GCA_028291505.1 Rhodopila sp.
AGAAGCGCCAGGCTTCGGTTTCCGTCGGGCTGTGAGGATGCCACACACACAAGCCGCGCGGCTGCCGCCCATGATACGACGTGTTCGGGAACAGATTGCCGGTGAACGGCATGATGCGCGCCTTGTCGCCGAGCCGTTGCTTGCGTTCGTGAAAGCAGTGCCGGAAATACTCATCGACGATCGGGTATTGCACATAGGACGGCTGGTAGTCGAAGTCCTGGGGCATCCAGACGCTGTGCACGCCGTGGCCGGCCGGGTAGCTGACCCAGACGTGCTGGCCGTTGTTGTATTCGTTGTCCCGCCGGCCCGCTTGCCCGGCCCGCGCGCTGGGACCGATGCCGATCATGTCGACCGAACGGTGGGATGGGTTGTGATAGGTGTCGCCGAGGAAGTTTTCAGCCGCGAACTTCCAGTTGGCGGGCAGGATCCACTTGTGGATGCCGATCACCTCCGACCCGCCGGGGCGTCCGTCGCGGCAATCCAGCACCTGGTCCAGATGGTCCACCACATCGCCCAGATAGGCCATGAAGTCGGGCGCCTCGGGATCCCACGATGCCCAGACCGTGCCTTTGTACAAATGCAGTTTTGGGGTTTCGATCAGCGACCAATCCGCCCGGTCCAACTGGCCTTCATACAGCACGCGATACAGCGGCACGCCTTGCAGCTTGCCGTCAGTCGTATAGCTCCACGAATGATACGGGCAGACAAACAATGAGGTATTGCCGGATTCGTAACGGCACACCTTCATCCCGCGATGCCGGCAGGAATTCAGGAATACATGCACGCCACCTTGTGTGTCGCGGCAAAGAATGACCGATTCCTCGCCCATCCTGGATACGAAAAAGTCGCCGGGGTTGGGGATCTGGCTCTCATGCCCGACGAACAGCCAGGCGCGGGTGAATAGTTTCTCCAGTTCTTCCCGATGGAATTCGGGCGAGACGAAGATCTCGCGGCTGATGGTGCCGCGATTGGTGTCGATCATCTGATCGATGGGCAGTGTTGTGGTCATGCTGCCTTGCCTCCCTGTTGTGTCGTTAGCTCCAGCGAGACGCTGCAGCGTCATCCTCCTCCCGAGCATCCACCCAGGCGCTGTCGCCGCTGGCGAGATCCTCTCGCTTCCAGAACGGCGCCTTGGTCTTCAACCAATCGATCAGGAACGCGGTGGCGTCGAGTGCTACCTGCCGATGGGACGAGGCCGCGATCACCAGCACGATGTTCTCACCCGGCCGCAGCGGCCCGACGCGGTGGATGATGGTGCATCCCAACAGCGGCCACCGTTCCGCCGCCTGATCGGCGATGCGGCCGATGGCACGCTCCGTCATGCCGGGATAGTGTTCCAATGTCATGCCGACGACGGCGGAGGCGCCGGCTTTGGCGTCCGCGCGGACCGTGCCGACGAAGCAGCCAATGCCGCCGATGTCGGCGCGGCCAGCCGTCAGGGCGGCGATCTCTGCGCCAACGTCGAAATCCTCGGTCTGGACCTTGATGTGTGCCATGTGGGGAAACAGGCTAAACCCTGGCGCCTGAATTGTCATGGGGCAGAGGGGCGTGGGGCAAAGGGGCATGCGGCACCACGACACCAGCGAGGACCCCGGCGTTCGGCGGATCGGGCTGGATTACCTGCGCGGGTTCGTTATCGTCATGGTGGTGCTGCATCACGCCGTGCTGGCCTATTGCGCGTTCGGGCACTTCAACCCGCAGCACTACATGTGGTCCTCCGCGCCGATCGTGGATGCCGAACGGTGGTGGGGTTTCGACATCCTGGTGCTGTTCAACGACAGCTATTTCATGCCGCTGATGTTCCTGCTGTCCGGGCTGTTCGTAAGGCCCAGCCTGGGGCGGAAGGGGCCGCAAACCTATCTGATGGACCGGGTGCGGCGGTTGGCGCTGCCCTTCGCGCTGGCGGTCCTGACGATCATCCCGCTGGCGTTTTATCCGTCCTACCGCATGACCGGGGCGACGGGCGGCTTCGGCGCGTTCTGGGTGCAGACCGTGTCCGACGGTCCCTGGCCGAGCGGGCCACCCTGGTTCCTGGCTGTGCTGTTCGGCTTCGACGTGGTGGCGGTCGCGGTCTGGCCGCTGCTTGCCCGCCTCGACCTGCGCCGCCAGGGAGCGTCGTTCGTGTTTCTGGCCACGGTTTCGGTGGTCGCTTACCTGCCGTTGCTGATTACTTTCGGACCGAACCCCTGGTTGGCGTGGGGACCGTTCTCGATCCAGGGCAGCCGAATCCTGCTGTACGCCGCCTACTTCTTCGTTGGAGTCGCGGCCGGGCCGGCGCTGCGCATCCCGGCGGGCAGACCGGTGATGCTGGCGGTCGCCTTGTTCGCCGTCCTTCTGGCGGCGCAGATCTGTCATTTGCGAGTTCCCACGCTGATGCCGCCGGACAGCTGGCTGATCCTGCATGGCCTGGCTCTGGCGCTGTTCTGCGCCGCCGCGACCCGAACGCTGCTGGCGGTCTTCGCACAGTTCCAACGACGGTCCGCGGTCTGGGATAGCCTGAGCGCCAACGCCTACGGCATCTATCTGCTGCACTACCCGTTCGTGGTCTGGGGTCAGTATGCGCTGCTGGACTGGCCTATTGGGCCGATCCCCAAGGCCGCCGGCGTGTTCACCGCTGCACTGACCTTGAGTTGGGGCTGTTCGGCCGGGGCGAGCGCCTTGCTGCGGACGGCGCCGCGATCAGTCGTCGGTTTCGGGCGGGGGTAACTCGATGCCCGCATAAAGGTCCCGCAGCGGCAGTTCGATCCCGATCTCCGGCATCACCAGAACCGCGTCGTCGAGCAGCACCGTGCCAACCCAGTTCGCGCCGTCTCGGGCGAACACCGTGGCGCCGATGCGGACCTGTTCCAGCATCACATAGCGCTGGATCGAGGGCGTCGCCGCGTATTCCGCGTTCTTGGTCACCCGGTCGACCGAGGCAGTGCTGGCCGACAGCACCTCAAACACGACGACCGGATTGGGCAGGATATCGGATTGCCCGTCGACCGGCGAACACGTCACCGCCGCGTCGGGATAGCGGACCCGGCCGGCGACAAGGATTTTCACGTCGCTGCGATACACTCGGCATCCCGGCCTGAGCCTGCCGCGGAGCGCGCTCACAAGATCGGTGGCTATCGCCGAGTGGTTCAGCGTCCCACCGGTCATTGCGATGGGTTCAAACCCATCAAATTCGTAACGCAACTCCTGCCGGCGTTCCCACGCCAGG
Source organism: Rhodopila sp. (assembly GCA_028291505.1). Taxonomy (GTDB): domain Bacteria; phylum Pseudomonadota; class Alphaproteobacteria; order Acetobacterales; family Acetobacteraceae; genus Rhodopila. The sequence continues at coordinate 3,206 of JAQGHW010000207.1, forward strand.
AACTCGTCGAGCGTCATCGGACCGCGCTGAACCACGTTCATGCGCGTGATCATAGCACAGGCGAACGACGGGAGGTATCGCGATCCGGTGCGGGCTACGCCGTCGCGCCCTCCAGCACCTTTCCGAACAGTTCGAAATGTTTCCCGGTCCAGCGGGTCAGCTGCATCTGCCGGATCGGGTGGAAATTGGTCGCACTGGTGTTGACCTTGATCCCTGGCAGCAGCACGGGCAGTTCCACGTCGTGCAGGCTGGCCGCCTGCTTCATGATGTTGGCGCGGGACAAATCCGTTCCGCATTGCTTCAGCACCTGCCAGAGGCACATCGTTACGCCGTAGCCGAACACCGTTCCGGCATCGGTCATGTCTGCATCAGGCATGTACTTGCCCATGAACGCCCGCCACTGGTTCATCCCCGCATCGTCCTTCCAGCTTGGATCCGTCGGGTCCTTCAGGTACGCCGCGCTGATCATTCCGGTCGCGTTTTCCGGCCCCGCCGGGGTGATGACAGATCCCACCGATATCGAAACATTGGTCATGCAATGCAGCGGCTTCCAGCCCAGATCCACGATTTTCCGAATCGTCTGAGCCGCGAACTTCGGCGTCGCGGCGGTGATCAGCACGTCGGCGCCGGACGCCTGCATTCCGACTGCCTGCGAATCGATCGTGGCATCCGTCGTCTCGTACGAAACCACTTTCACCACATGCTTGTCGAAATCCTCACCCAGCACATCGCGCACCCCGGCGGGATAGTCTTTCCCAAAATCATCGTTCTGATAGAGAATTGCGATCTTGGCATCCGGCTTCTCCCGCAGGATGTACCGCGTGTAGATTTGCGCCTCGGTCCGGTAGCTGGGCTGCCAGCCCATCACCCACGGCGCATTCTTCGGATCGCCCCATTTGTTGGCGCCGCTGCCCAGGAACAGCAACGGCACGCCTTTGCCGTTGGTGTAGCGTGAGATCGCCGTGTTGGTCGGTGTGCCGATCGTGGCGAAGATGAACGCCACGCGATCTTCCTCCACCAGGCGGCGCACCTGGTCCACGGTCTTCGGCGGGCTGTACCCGTCATCGAGCGAGTCGTAGACGATCTGCCGCCCGCCCACGCCGCCTTGCTCGTTGATCATCTTGAACACCGCGGCCTCGGTGCGGGCGATGATGCCGTACGCCGAAGCGGGACCACTGTAAGCGGCGGTGTTGCCGATCTTGAGTTCGGTCGCGGTCACCCCCGGCGTGTCCTCGGCGGCGCGGACACGGATCGGCAGGCACGCGGCGGCAAGCCCCGCCAGGAACATGCGTCTTGACATTGATACCCTCCCGTTTGTTTTGCGGGGAGGCTACATGGTCGGGCGGGCGCCGTGAAATAAAATATCGCGCAGACTAGTACCGCCCATCAGAGAAGGACGATACGTCGCGATATGCTTGAAGTAGCCGATTCACGCGGCGAATCGCGGACGCTTCGCGTCTCACGCTTCTCTGCGATCGGGTACTAGGTCGCGCGCCGAGTGCGCAACGCGGCCGCCAGGGTGCCGTCGTCCAGCACATCCAGTGCGCCGCCCATCGGGACCCCCTGTCCTACGCGGGTGATGGTGACGCCGGTCGGGCGCAACTGGTCGGTCAACCAATGCGCCGTGGCGGCGCCGTCGACCGTGGCGCCGAGTGCGAGGATGACCTCGGTGACGTCCCCCTCGGCGATCCGGGTCAGCAGTCCGGGGATGGCAAGATCCTCCGGCCCGATACCGGACAGGGCGGACAGGGTGCCGCCCAGCACGTGATACAAACCGTGATGCACGCGCGCGCGTTCCAGCGCCCACAGGTCGCCGACACCTTCGACGACACAGATGATGGACCGGTCGCGGTGTTCGTCGGAGCAGACCGTGCAGGGGTCCCGACTGTCGAGGTTGCCGCAATCGGCGCATGGCCGCACGGCGCGAGCCGCTTCTGCCAGCGCGGCGGCAAGCGGCAACATGCGGGATTCGGGCTGCTGGAGCATCTTCAGCGCGGCACGACGGGCGCTGCGCGGACCCATTCCGGGCAGTTTGGAAAGCAGGCTGATCAGGTGGTCGACTTCAGGGCCGCCCATACGGGTTTATGGCGGGGGCGAGATCATCAAAGTGGCCGGCGGCATCAGAACGGCAACTTCATCCCGGGTGGAAGCTGCATCCCGCCGGTGACCTTCTGCATTTCGTCGGCGGAGACAGCCTCGATCTTGGTCTTGGCGTCACGGTGGGCGGCCTGGATCAGGTCCTCCAGCATCTCGACATCCACGGGATCGATGAGCTTGGGATCGATCTTGATCCGCCGCAGGTCGCTCTTACCGTTCAGCGTAACCTTGACCAGGCCGGCGCCGGATTCACCGGTAATCTCCAGGGCCTCCAGCTTGCTCTGCATCTCCTGCATCTTGGACTGCATCTGCTGAGCCTGCTTCATCAGGCCGGCCAGGTTCTTCATAGGTCCATCTCCATCGGCTCTTCGTCGAAATACTCGGCATCGGGCGGGGCGAAGTCGGGCATGTCCGGCGCCCCCGTGTTCGGCTCCACAAGTGTCGCGGGCAACCCGTACGCGTCCGCCGTTTTATCATGAACCGTGTCGATACGCGCGCCCGGAAATGCCGCCATGATCGCACGCACCAACGGGTGATCGGCGGCGGCGGTCTTCCGCGCGGTGTCGGCGGCACTGCCCTGTTCGGCGATCGTCGCCTCCCCGGGTGCGGCGGACATCGCGATGGTCCAGCGCGTGCCGGTCGCCTCCGACAGCATCGCCGCCAGCCGGGACGCCAGGTCGCGCGGTGCCTCCGGCTGCGGACGCAGTTCGATCACCGGCGGGGCGAACCGCACGAGATGAACCGAGTGCAGCAGATGGGCGTGCAGCATCGCCTCCTTCCGCTCCCCGACCCACGCCACGACATCGCGGAAGGTTCCCAGCCGAGGACCAGCCGGGGCAGCCGGTTCAGCAGCGATCATCGGCGCCCCGTTGGCGACAGCACGAACCCCGCCGCCGCCGCCGATCGGCGCGGACGGAGCCGGCCCGACCGGTGGGCCGCCCGAGGTCAGCCGCCGGACCAGGTCGCCTGGCGTCGGCATATCCGAAACATGGCACAGCCGGATCAGCACCATCTCGGCCGCGGCGCGGCGATCGGGCGCGATCTCAACCTCCCCGATGCCTTTCAGCAGCATCTGCCAGGCGCGAGCCAGCACCGGCACGGTCAGCCGATCCGCGAACTCCGCGCCACGGGTGCGTTCGGCTTCCGGCAGGTCGTGGCTTTCGCGCAGGCTGGGGACGGATTTCAGCCGGGTCACGGTGTGCAGCAACTCCAGCAGGTCTTGCAGCAGCGTGCCGAGGTCGGCGCCCCGCTCATAGGCTTTATCTGTAATGGCCAGCGCCGCGGCGGGTTTGCCGGCCATCACCGCGTCCATCAGTTCGAACACCGCCTCACGGTCGGCCAGGCCGAGCATGTCGACGACCTGGGCGGATGTGATCACCCCCTCGGCCTGGGCGATCGCCTGGTCCAGCATCGACAGGCCGTCGCGCACCGAACCGTCGGCCGAACGGGCGATCTGGTCGAGCGCAGCGGCCTCAATGGTGACGCCCTCCTTCGTCGCGATGCGGGCGAACAGTTGCGACAGTTCGGCGATCCGCACGCGGCGCAGGTCGAAACGCTGGCAGCGGGACAGGACGGTGATCGGGACTTTGCGGATTTCGGTGGTCGCGAAGACGAATTTGACGTGGGCCGGCGGTTCTTCGAGCGTTTTCAGCAGGGCGTTGAAGGCGTGACGGCTCAGCATATGGATTTCGTCGATGACGAAGACCTTGGTGCGGGCCTGCATGGGGCGGAAGCGGGTGGCCTCGATAACCTCGCGCATGTCGTCGATGCCCGTGCGGCTGGCGGCGTCCATTTCGACGACGTCGGGGTGGCGATCGGCCATGATGCCGATGCAGTTGGCGCACACGCCGCATGGATCAGCCGTGGGACCGCCGCTGCCGTCCGGCCCGATGCAGTTCAACGCTCGGGCGATGATGCGGGCGGTGGTGGTTTTGCCGACGCCGCGCACGCCGGTCAGCATGAAGGCATGGGCGACCCGCCCGGCCGCGAAGGCGTTGCGCAGCGTGCGCACCATCGCTTCCTGGCCGATCAGGTCATCGAACGTGGTGGGGCGGTATTTGCGCGCCAATACGCGATACGGCGTCGAATGCACCGGTTCCGCCAGCGCCACCGGCAGCGCGTCGCCGAACAGGCCGGGTCCCTCGGGCGGGGGCGGTGCATCGTCTTGGTCGACGGGGTCGTCCTGGAACAGGCCGGACATACGGTGCGGTCACCTCATCCGCCAGCGCGGCATTGGGGGGAAAGTGGGAGATCGACAAACGACCCGAGCGGTGACCCGTTGCGGCTGCTTCCTTCCGGACCTGACCGGGTTGGCGAGGCGCCCGTCCACCGCCGACCTCCCGGAAGGTGCTTACCATGCTTCGGGGGGGTGGGGGCAAGGGTGGGTTGGCGAGAGTCTTGCGAACCGCGGCGAACCCGACCACCCTGAACCAACACCAACAAACGAAAAGGGAAACGACCATGGCCCGCTTGCCACTGATCACCAGCAAGGAACAGATCGCACCGAAGGACCATGCTATCGCCGACGGCATCATCGGCAGCCGCGGGTCGTTGCACGGCCCGTTCTCGGTATTTCTGCACAGCCCCGAATTGGCCGGCAGGCTTGCGCATCTCGGTGCCTATGTGCGGTTCGAGGGCACCTTGGATATGCGCGTTCGCGTGCTCGCCGCGATGACCGTCGCGCGGGAGTTCCAGGCCGCCTATGTCTGGGGTGCCCAGACCGGCAGTGCGCGGCGTCAGAACGTGCCCGAGACCACGATCGCCGCCATTCGGGACAACCGGTCCGATGGTATTCCAGCCGACGATCTCGCGGTCGTTGAATTCACCCGCGCGCTGCTGCGCGAGCACCGCGTAACCGACGCGGCCGCGTCGGAGATGCGGAGGCGCTTTGGCGATGACGGGTTCATCCAGCTTACCGGTGCTATCGGCTACTACAGCATGCTGTCGATGACGGTGAACGCCTGCGCGCTGGAAGCTGCCCCGGGTGCGGACGTGCTGCCAGCATAGGGACCACGCAAAAGCGGTTGGCGTCGATCGCCTCGACCCCGTCCTTGCCATCCATGGTAACGACGCTGCAGCGCGCTACAGGTTAAGTCGTGCCGCTCGATAAGTTCACGCAGGCGTTTTGCGGCGTCGGCGATGTCATTCCAGCGATTGAACACGTTGAACGGCGCGATCTCGACGGACGCGCAGCCCCTGTTACTGAGAGAGTCAGCAACAAGGGCGGTTGGTATAACATCACCGGATGCGCGAGAACCTTGCCGGGCGCCAGATATCCCGCTCGACCCCGGCCGGCTCTTCACGCTGTTCCAGATCGAATTCGCTCAGGTGATCGAGGGCGAAGGTCTGCCCGACGGCCCCCGTAATCGTCGTCCAGCGTCCGATGCCGCCCCCGCTCGGCGAGATTCCCGCCGGGGCGACCGTGGCGACCACCGGGCCTTTCACCGTCTTGCTTGCAAGCGCCGTCTCCAACCTCTCCGATGTGTTCGGCTGGAGCGTCATCAGCTGTCCGCGGAGGCGCGCGAAAGTCTCCGACACGGCCGGCACAAGCTCACGGATCCATGCCGGATCGTTGTAGAGCGCCGTGCGCTGCTCGATCCGGCCGGCGACGCTCTCATAGCGCCAGATGTGGTTGACCCGGTCGAGAAAGCCGGTCTCGGTGGGCCCGGAAAGCCAGAATCCGATCGGTTCGGCGTAGCGGCTGAGCACCGGAAAGCCCTTCGTCTCGAAGATCGCGAGGTAGTCGGACAGCCGCCCCAGTTTCAGCTCATAGGTTCGCAGCTCATAGATCATCGCATCCTCCTTCACCGCAACACGACCGCGCTCGGTTCAGACACGGATCGTATAAGGGGACAACACACCAGACAGGGTTCGATGACTTGGATCAAGCCTCGGTCTTGGTATCGTCGCGCGGTTCTATCAAAGCCACTTAACCCTTGCCGTGCGCTTGGTGAGGGCACCCATTCCGGCGCGGGGCCAGCCGTTATGCGCGCCCTATCGCCCGAGCAGCCGGTCGAGGATTCGTCCCTCGATCGCCGCGGCCGCGGGATCGCCGTGGCGGCGCGGCCGAGGCAGATCCACCGCCACGTCCATCGCCACCCGGCCCGCGTCCAGCAGCAGAATGCGATCGGCCAGCGCCACCGCCTCGGTCACGTCATGGGTCACCACGATGGCGGTGAACCCCTTGTCCTGCCAGACCTGCTCGATCAGCGCCTGCATCTCGATCCGGGTCAGCGCGTCCAGCGCCCCGAGCGGCTCGTCGAAGGCCAGGATTCGGGGATGGCTGACCAAAGCCCGAGCCAGCGCGACCCGTTGCTTCTGGCCACCGGACAGGATCGCGGGCCATTCCTGCTCCCGCCCGGAAAGGCCGACCTGCCCGATGGCCTCAAGCGCCAGCCGGCGGCGGTCGGCACCGCGCGGGGCGTGCGACAACCCGACCTCCACATTCGCGGCGACGCGTTGCCAGGGTAGCAGCCGGGGTTCCTGGAACATCAGCCGAGTCCGGTCCCGCCACCCACTGGACCGGCCGTCGATCTCGATCGTCCCGCCGGTCGGCTGGTCCAACCCGGAAAGCAGCCGCAGCAGCGTGCTTTTGCCGCAGCCGCTACGGCCGACGATGGCGACGAACTGGCCGGCCGGGATGTCCAGATCGATCCCATGCAGCACGGTCTGCGCGCCAAATGCCTTGGTCACGCCACGCAGGCTGACCGCCGATCCCGCCGAACTCACGCGCAGTTCGGTGTCGGGTACAGTGTCGAAAATGCTCAGGTTCATGGCTCAGGCTTCCGCGTAAACAGGGTTCCAGGCGAGGCAGGTGCGTTCCAGCAACCGCGCGACACTGTCGGCCAGTTTGCCCAACGCGGCGTAGATCAGGATGGAGACCACGACGACGTCGACCATCATGAACTCCCGCGCATTCATCGCCATGAAGCCGATCCCGGAGGAGGCGGAGATCGTCTCGGCCACGATCAACGTCAGCCACATGATGCCCAGCCCGTAGCGCAATCCGACGAAGATCGACGGCAGCGCGCCGGGGAACACCACGCGCCAGAAGATCGCCCGTTCCGACATGCCGTATGCGCGTCCCATCTCCAGCAACTGCCGGTCCACCGAACGCACGCCGTGCAACGTGTTGACGTAGATGGGGAAGAACACGCCGAGGGCGACCAGGAACAGTTTCGCCTCTTCCCCGATGCCGAACCACAGGATGACCAGAGGGATCAGCGCGAGGTGCGGAATGTTGCGCACCATCTGCAGCGTGCTGTCGGTCAGCTTTTCGCTGACAGGCGAGAGTCCGTTCAGCATGCCCAGGACGAAGCCGATGCCGCCGCCGACGGCGAACCCGGCGAACGCCCGCCAGGTGCTGACCTCGATATCGTGCAGCAGTTCGCCGCTGCGGCTGACGCGCCAGAACGCCGCGGCCACGGCGGTGGGGGGCGGCATGACCTGGTCGGCCAGCAGTCCGAATTGGGAGGCCGCCTGCCAGAGCAGAAGGATGGTCAGCGGCACGATCCACGGCAGCGCACGCTTCATCGCACCGGCTCCTTCAGCCATTCATCGGAAGCCGGAGGCCAGGCGGTTTCGGCCAGCAGCCTGATCAACCAGGCGATCATTCGGCGGCGATCCGGGACGGGGCGGCGCGGAAGTCGCGGCCTGGCTCGAACGCGCGCTGGCCGATGCCGAGAACGGGGAACAGCAGTTCGGCGACGCGATAGGCTTCCTCCAGATGCGGATAGCCGGAGGCAATGATCGTCTGCACGCCCAGCGACTGGTACTCGCGCAGCCGTTCCGCGACCGTCTCCGGTCTGCCGACCAGGGCAGTACCAACGCCGTGACGCACCAGACCGACACCGGCCCATAGATTTGGACTGATCTCCAGCTTGTCGCGACGGCCACCGTGTAGGTCCAATTGCCGAAGCTGCCCAACCGAGTCGGTGTCCTCCCGCAGTCGCTTCTGAGCCAGGGCGATGGTTTCGTCGGATAGGTGGCTGATCAGCCGGTTGGCGGCATCCCACGCTTCTGCGTCGGTTTCGCGGACGATCAGGTGCACCCGCAGGCCATACGACAACGCCCGCCCACGAGCGGCGGCGCGGGCACGCACGGTGTCCAGCTTCTGCTTCACCAGCGCCGGCGGCTCGCCCCAGGTCAGGTAGGTGTCCACGTGATCGGCCGCCACCTCCACCCCCGCGGGCGAGGAACCGCCGAACCACAGCGGTGGATACGGCTTTTGCACGCTGTCGAAGAACCCGAGTTTGGCCTCCCGCGCGGTCAGGTGCCGGCCGGTGAAATCGACCTTTCCATCGGTCAGCAGGCGGCGCCAGATGTGCAGGAATTCATCCGTCAGCGCATAGCGTTCGTCGTGGCCCAGCAGCAGCCCGTCGCCGGCGAGCTCCTTCGGCTGGCCGCCGGTGACGATGTTCAGCAGCAGGCGGCCATTGCTGATCCGGTCCAGCGCCGCGGACTGGCGCGCGGCCAGGCCCGGCGTGGTGAACCCCGGCCGCAGCGCCAGCAGGAACTTCAGCCGTTCGGTATGCGGCGCCAGCGCCGACCCGACCATCCAGCCGTCCAGGCAATTGGTGCCGGTCGGCAGCAGCACGCCGCCGAAGCCCAACCGGTCGGCGGCCTGGGCGATCTCACGCAGATAGCCGATGTCGGCCGGCCGATGGCCCTTCTCGGTACCGAGATAGGACCCGTCGCCGCTGGTCGGCAGGAACCAGAACAGATCGAGTGGTTGTTGTGTCATGCTGCAAAGACCTCGTCGTCGCTCGATGTTAAAGCCTCAATAAGAGTCGGCACGGCTCGCCTCCCCACCCTCTGAACGGTGCGTGCCGTAGAGAGCTTCACGTCCCTTGCGTTCAACGTAACGAGAAGGCTTTTCAGATTTGTTATGCTTGGTGGGTCTGCCCGGCAGTCCAAGGTAGAAAGGCAACGCAGCGCGGCACCATGCTCATACTCAAGCTGATGCCATCCATCGTGGAGCAGTCCTGCCCGCGCATGGATAATGATCGAAGACATGACAGATACATAGATACATTGACTCCTCCATTTTCAAGAAAGGTCCTTAAGCGATAGCGGAACTTATCCGCCTCAAGTCGCAGCGATGTTAAGAGGCAGCGTATTACGTAATGACGTCCGATCCCGATAATAGGTTACGTTCGCAATATAGGTGACTCAGACGCACCCGGGGAGCAGCAGATCCGAATGCAGGCCGGCATGCTAAGCCCGTCGCCTCGGTCCGCTGATTGGGCAGAGTCCGGGCGTAAAGGCGCCGGCCGGCTCTTGTCTCAACACATCGCGGTCTCTACGACGCTCCGCCTGCTATACTCAGACCGACGTTGCCAGTCGCGCCCGATCGCGCGAGATCGTCGTCGATCACGACAATAGATTCGCGGATCATGCTCTGCGAAGTCATTCCGACCATGCCAGAGCATAGACCACCCCGCTCATGGCCTGCTTCGCCGAGACCGCGTATATATGCAGGTCGTTCAGCGGCTTGCTCGCGGTGAGCGCAAATAAAGTTATTGGAGAGGTCGCAGTCTCAACTGGTTGCGGGTTTTTGAAGGCGGTTGAATTTTGGCTGTAGGCCGCCGTGGTCTTGGGCTTTCTGTTGTCGCCAGCGAATCGGGTATCGTCCGGTTTTCTGGAGGGCCCGAATGGCTGAAAATCAGCGCTGGCAGGCGATTCCGACGCAATTGGATCTCGCGGCCTTCGAACAATTTGTCTTGCCGCACCTCTCCCCCGGCAGCCGCGGTCCGGCACCGAAGCTTAGTCTTCACAAGATATTCAACTACGTTT
>JAQGHW010000213.1 GCA_028291505.1 Rhodopila sp.
CCCGAATCTGAAGTCCGCCATAGTGGCGAACCTCAGAATTCGCGACACTAGCTCTTTGTTTTCAGTGGCCTGCTGGTCCCCTGCGTGCGCCGCAAGATGCGACGGACTTCGGGGGCAGGACACTAGGAGTCGGGAGTTTTGTTGGCATCAGGCTGGTATTTTCGGCATAAATCGCAACGGTCACAGTCAGCCAGGGCTCCGGCGAGTCGGACTCCGGCTCCGGTGGCGCCGCTGGGGGAAGAACCCCGGCGGCGCCACCACTTATTGAGGCCGCTTTGAGGGTCGACCACAACACCTAGCGGTCGGTACGGCGGGTTATCCACATTATTTTGTGCGAGCAGGCCGGATTCCCGTTGACCCACAGGCAGTCAGCGGATAGGTCGGAACTGTGACAACATCTGAGACAAAATCGCTGATTCGGCTGCGTGGCCGCTCCATCATGGCGCTGGTTCTGGCGCCCGAGGTGCCGTTGAACGACTGGCTGAAGGCGTTGGATGCGCAGATGGAACGGTCGCCGAATTTCTTCGATGCGCGTCCCGTCGTGGTCGACCTCGGCTCCGTCCCGCGGGAACAGCAGGGCGTGGCGCAATTCCTCCAACTGCTGGAACAGCGCGGCATTCGCATCATCGGCACCGAAGGCGCACACCCCGCGTGGGACGGTATCGAGGCCTGGGGTCGGCCGTTGCCGGTGTCCTCCAAGCCGGGCCGGGAGATCGAGGCGCCGGATGCAACGCACGGCAAAACCGCGGCGCCGGCTGGAACCCCGGCGTCGGGCGCGGAGGCCAACACATTGCTGATCGACCGTCCGGTGCGGTCCGGAGAGTCGATTGTGTTCGAGCGTGGCGACATCACCGTGCTGGGTTCGGTTGCCTCTGGGGCCGAGGTCATGGCTGGCGGATCGGTCCACATCTACGGAACGTTACGCGGTCGCGCGGTTGCTGGGCTTTCCGGGCATCCCGGCGCGCGGATTTTCTGCAGCAGGTTGCAAGCGGAACTACTGGCGATCGATGGCGTCTACCAGACGGCGGATGGTATGCCTGCCAAGGCCCTTGGCAAGCCGGTACATGCCTGGCTGGACGGCGAACAGATGAAAATCTCAGTCCTGAACTAGGAGGGAACGCGGATGGGCAAAGTGCTGGTGGTGACGTCCGGCAAGGGTGGCGTCGGCAAGACGACCTCCACCGCCGCACTTGGTGCTGCGTTGGCGCGCAGCGGCGAGAACGTCGTGGTGGTCGACTTCGATGTCGGATTGAGAAACCTGGATCTGGTGATGGGGGCGGAACGCCGCGTGGTGTTCGACCTGATCAACGTGGTGCAAGGCGACGCGAAGTTGGCCCAGGCGCTGATTCGCGACAAGCGGATCGAAACGCTGTCGCTGTTGCCGGCGTCGCAGACCCGCGACAAGGACGCTTTGACGGTGGAAGGCGTGGACAAGGTCGTTGCCGAGCTGCGGGAAAAATTCGACTGGGTGATTTGCGATAGCCCGGCGGGGATCGAGCGAGGCGCGCTGCTGGCGATGCGCAACGCGGATATGGCGGTCGTGGTGACAAATCCGGAAGTGTCCTCGGTTCGCGATTCCGATCGCATCATCGGCATGCTGGATTCGAAGACGTTGCGAGCCGAGAGGGGCGAACGGATCGACAAGCATTTGTTGGTAACCCGTTACGATGCAAACCGAGCGGCTCGGAATGAAATGCTGAAGGTTGAGGATGTGCTGGAGATTTTGTCGATTCCACTGTTGGGAATCATTCCAGAAAGCGAAGAGGTTCTCAAGGCTTCCAACATCGGTTCTCCGGTAACGTTGAACAACCCGAACAGTGTACCGGCGCGAGCCTACTTCGACGCGGCCCGGCGCCTGAAAGGCGATCTGGTGGACGTCGTGATCCCGATGGAGCGCACAGGCCTTATTGGACGGCTGTTCGGGCGGAGGGTGGCATGAACCTCTTTGAGCTGTTCCGCAAGAAATCCACCGCTCCGGTCGCGCGGGATCGGCTGCAGGTGCTGCTGGCGCACGAGCGGAGCGTGATCGGGAAATCCGATTTGCTGGCGACGTTGCAGGAAGAAATCCTGGCGGTGATCGCGAAGCACATCGCGGTCGATCGGGATGCGGTTCAAATCAAGCTGGATCGCGGGGCAACGTTCTCGACGCTGGAGATCGATGTCGAAGTGCCGCTGAATGTTACGAAAGAAATACGACCTTCCGGTGGGTCGGGGATTCGCGCTTCGGCATAGCGGACGTCGGTGCCTATCCTCGGGAGGGGGTTGGTTCGATCCATCCAGCTGCGTGGGCGGGTTGCCTCTGTCAGCTGTTATCGCGTACGTCCGAAGAACCCCGGGCCGGGACGAAGGAAAGGCCATCAGGCGATCTGTCGGGTGGACGCCGAGTGGATTCGTCGTCGTTCGATTTTAATCCGTTATTAACTACTCGGTGGCATGGTTCGGCGAAGCGATCACCTTCCGGCAGACCAGGAACAATGCCTTTATCCACACGAATGTCTTGGCTGGGCCCGGGGTGCGACCTTAGGAACAGGCGTTGTCTGTTGTTCGCCGATTTGGCAACTGGTTTCCGGATAGCGGTCTCGGCGATCGCTGTTCAATGGTAACGCAATCGTCGATACCATTCTCGGAGCTGGCCTTCCATCAACGCTTAGCCCGACCGGGGACGATCATTGACGCCGGGGCCAATATTGGCGCGTTTTCCCGCCCGTTCTCAACCTGGGCGGGGAACCGGCTAATTGCGTTCGAGCCGTTCTCGCCGATCTTCGAGATGCTGAAGGCAAGTCTCATGGATGACCACGGCGGCCATCTTCCGGCGACAACCAAGTTGTACATGGCCGCTCTTGGGGAAACCATGGGCACGGCGACGTTGCGTGTGCCGCATGTTGCCGGCCTTGGGACCGTCCACGACCTGGCTTCGATGGTGAGGAACTTTGAGGGGCTGGACGGTGTCGGCTTTTACGAGTTCGAGGTGCCTGTGTGGACCATCGATGGTCTTGGCCTGGATGACCTGACTGCCATCAAGATCGACGCCGAGGGATATGAGATAGAGATCCTGCAGGGAGCGAGGTACACGATCGGGCGCAGTCGCCCGATTGTTTCCTGCGAATGCGTGGAGTGCCACCGTGAAGGTATCACGTGGTACGTCCCGGGCTTCATGCGCGCTCTTGGCTACGACGGGTGGTTTCATCACCAAGGTCAGTTCTGGCCGGTTTCGTCGCTGGATCGGCGAACGATGCAGGTCGCTTCCCCCCACGGCAAGCCGATGTCTGACCCCTACATCGTCACCTTTCTTTTTATTCCGAGGGAACTGGACGATCTGCGTCAACGCCTGCTGGAATTCGGCTCCTTCCGCACAGCTTAGTATCGCCCATCAGAGAAGGGCGA
>JAQGHW010000224.1 GCA_028291505.1 Rhodopila sp.
GATCGCCCGCGAAGTACCCGAGGCCGAACAGCACCGCGCTTTTGGGAACGGTGGCGACCAGGTTGATCAGGATGAAGCGCCACAGCGGCAGCCGCAGCATGCCGCTGCCGATCAGCACGAGCCAGCCCACAGTATGCGTCCACTTGCCGATGAACAGCATCCTGGTGGCGTTGTGCCGCAGCTGCTGTTGGAACGCTGGCACAACGCTGGCGCGCATGCCGGCCCAGCGGTGAACGACGCTGCCGGTTCGTCCGATCCAGTAGTAGATGACATCGCCGATCAGGTCGCCGCACACCAGCAACGGCAGTGCCCAGTACCAGGCGAAATATCCCTGCGCCGCCAGGAATCCTGTAATGATTGTAACGATCGGCCCCTCGAGCACCGACAGCGGCAGGATCAGGGCGCTGCCATGCGCGATCAGGAAATCGCTCAGCGTCACAAATTTTTCACAGACGCTCGTAATGCACGTAGGAGCCGTCTGCCGCGCTCAGGCCCAGACTCGCCCAGGTATCGGTCTGGTCATACCAAAGGTCGACTTTGAACGCGCCGCTGAGGTTGTAATGGTCCGCCGGGATCGTGCCCCCGGACGCAAGCGGGATGACTTCCTTGCGTTCCTCTACCACTTTGGGGCGCAGCAGGACGCCGTCCTCCAGGCTGATCATCGGGCCGTTCAGCAGCGCCTTGTTCCAGTAGCTGGTGCAGCCCGCTGGTTGGGGGGCGATATATCGTTCGGTTTTGCTGCCGTGCACCTCAAGCCCGTCGCTGCCGCTGCGTGCGTTGACCCACTCACGCGTGCCGTTCTTGTTGGTGTCACCGGTCACGCTGACCAATGTGCCGGCTTGCCAGACCTCGACGACTCGGTGATTGTAACGGACGATCGGGATCGACAGCAGAGTGACCAGCGCATCGACGGCCACCCGCACGGTCAGCGTATCGGCCTGGCGTTCGAAGGTTACGGTGTGGCGGCCGATGTCGCTGCCGTGGCGGATCAGCCGGAAGACCAACGTGTCGCCAGGGGGCACGGGCAAGGCAGCGGCGGCCTGGCGCACGGGCATTGCCGCCCCAGCCAACAGCACGCCGCGCCGCCCGATCAAACTTGCATCCGAATCATGAGGCGCCCGTGGTTGCCGGCACACGCGCGGCCAGTAGCCTACCCGACCGGGAGCATCAACCGGAAACGACCCTCAGACCGCGTGACAGTTTGGCGTCATTGGAGCGCGATCCCCTGAGGTCGATCCAATCCCGGGCGCGAAGCGCCCCCTCAAGCACCTAATGCGACAAACGCCGTTGACTGGTCTTGGGATCGGATGGGGACGAAAACGTCTCCCAGATTCGTTCGCGGGGGTCGGCCGTGACCAGAAGGTCGACCAGCGTATCGGGCACCACCACCTGGCCGGGCGGCAACTTGTCGAGCGTGCCGATCCGGTCCAACTGCGCGATGACAAGACCCCCGCTGGCGCGCGCCGCGCGTGCGACGGTCATGGCGTCGCGAGTCATGGCGATCGCGGCGCTGCCTTCCATGAACGCCACCCCGATCAGTGCCACATCGATCGGGAAGCCGCGCACCAGCAGGGCCTCATCGCCCGCGGGGTGGACGAGGCGCACCAGTTGCTCCCGCGTGCGGCGGTTCAGGCGGCCGCCGCCCTTGCGGGGATCGGTGAAGGTGCCAAGACCGCTGCGGCTGAGATGCCCGGGCAGACCCTCGGCGATATCGCGGAACAGGCGGTTGATGATGCCGACGGGCAGGCTGTAGGCCTCGATCCGGTTGGCCGCCGCCAGCGCCTGCAGCCCCGGCACCGGGTGCCACTGACCGCCGATCACGCGCCGCACCAGTCCTTCGTGCGCCAGCAGGTTCAGGCCGTGGCTGCGCCCGTCCCCGAGCGTTTTGCCATAGACGATGGTCAGTTCATTCGGCTGCGTTCGCGCGACGAACGCATCGGCCAGCGCATTCGCCAGGCCATCGCCCAGCCAGCCCACGGCCACGGTTGTGCCGGAACGGATCAGCCCCACCGCCTCGTCCGGCGTGACGGATTTCCAGTGCCGCGTGACGCGAACTGGCGGTCCCGGCTGAGAAGGCAATGATAACATTCGAAGCATACTCCCCGGACCCGAACCGGTATAAGCCCGAGATAGTAACGGGTCCGAGGCAGGGCGGTGTTGACATCAGTGGGAACGCAGAAGATCCCACGCCTAATCACGCAGATGTGGCATCACCTCGCCGCACATCAACCGCAGCGAGTTGACGACGCGGTCATGCGGGATACGCATGCCGCAGTTCATTTCGGCCAGGATGCCGGACAGGCCCAGCGTTTCTTTCAGCGTGGCGAGCCGGTCTGCCACCATCGCGGGGGTGCCGACGACGATCTTGCTTTTCAGCGCTTCCTCATAGTCGATGGTCTGCAGCCGCTGGCCGCGTTCGGCGCGGTTCTCGATCGCTCGCGCGCCTTCCATCGCAGCGGAGGCTTCGATCCGCGCGCCGAGATATTTGTAGAAGAACATCACGCTCTCGTGCGGCTCTTCACGCGCTTGTTTCTCGGTCGCCGCGATGTACACCGGCACCCGCAGATAAACCCGGCCATTGCCCGGATGACCGGCCGCGGCCCAGGCCTCACGGTATACACGCAGGTTGGGAACCAGTTCGTTCAGGTCGCCCAGGCGGGTGGCGACAAAGATCGGCATGCCTGCCTCACCGCTTTGCTGGAACGTGTCGGGACTGTTCACCGCGATGCGCAGTTCCGGATACGGCGCCTGATAAGGTTTCGGTACCAGACAGATGTTGTCGAAGTCATAAAACTGACCGTGGAACGAGAATGTTTCCTGGGTCCATGCGCGTTTGAGGATCTCCAGCACCTCGGCGAACCGTTCGCGGCTTTCGGCGTAGGAAATGCCATACGCCTGGTAGGTGCGCGGAAAGCCGCTCCGGCCGACACCGAAGATCAGCCGGCCGTGGCTGATGTGGTCGACCGTGGTGGCTTCCTCGGCGATCCGCAACGGGTGGCACAGCGGCAGCACCTGCACGGCGATGCCGATCTTCATGCGTTTCGTCCGTGTGGCGATGGCGCTGGCGATGCTCAATGGCGCCGCGA
The DNA here is from genome assembly GCA_028291505.1 of Rhodopila sp. GTDB lineage: Bacteria > Pseudomonadota > Alphaproteobacteria > Acetobacterales > Acetobacteraceae > Rhodopila. Next base: position 3,087 of record JAQGHW010000224.1, read on the forward strand.
GGACCGAGCGTTCGGGGGAGGTGTGCAGCTCCGCCAGCCACATGACGTCGAGCCCGGCGGCTTCGGCTTCATCCACCTGCTCGAAGGATTCGGTGAAGGCTTCGGCTTCGGTCTGGCCCGGCCGTCGTTGAAATTCGTGGAACATGCCGAATTCCATGGTCTATCGTCTCCCTGTTTGGGCATAGCGTCCGACGGATTGCGGTATTCGGCAAGAGGCACGACTTTGTCGCCTGCGCGGCGGCCGGTGCAAATTGATTTCTCGGATGATCGAAGGACGGCGATACTCGCACGCTTCCGCGGCCGGTCGGGGGTGCATCGGCGATCCCGCCGCTGATCCGGGGGTAGCATGAACTGCGTTTACTTCATCACCCATCCCGACGTTCTGATCGACCCAGCCGTTCCGATCACGGAATGGGAACTGTCGCCGCGCGGGCGGCAGCGGATGCGGGCGCTGCTGGGTCAACCCTGGGTGGCGGACCTCGGCGCGGTCTGGTGCAGCACCGAACGCAAAGCAATCGACGGTGCGGAGATGATCGCCAACGCCATCGGCACGGTTCCACGCCTGCTGGCAGCACTGGGTGAAAATGACCGCTCCGCGACCGGATACCTACCCAAAGCCGAATTCGAGGCAACCGCGGACGCGTTCTTCGCCAACCCGCATGACAGCGTCCGCGGCTGGGAGACAGCCGCCGATGCCCAGCGCCGGATCGTGGCGGCAATCGCAACCGTTTCGATCGGCACACCAGCCGGTCATGACATCGCGGTCATGTCGCATGGCGGGGTCGGGACGCTGTTGCTTTGCCACCTCAAGAGATGCCCGATCCACCGAACGGAGGATCAACCGGACGGTGGCGGAGGAAATTACTACTGCTTTGACCGGGAGGCGTATTCGTTGCGCCATGACTGGCGACCGATCGAAGAGACGGGTGCCACAGAGCCGCCGATGTTATAGGCTGCCGGTAGACACCCCCCGCCGCGGAACAGGAAGCACAATGACGCCAGCTTTGCCCTCCGAACCCTTCGGTCTGTTGCCGGACGGACGTGCCGCAACGCTGTTCACGCTCGAGAAC
>JAQGHW010000231.1 GCA_028291505.1 Rhodopila sp.
GTGGACGGCCCCCGGCGGCATCGATTGTGCCAGTTGTTGATCTCTGACGGAACCCATAGCGTCAGCTGTGAGCTTAACCCAGCTTCCCTCTGCGAAAGAGCGCAAGATATCGAATGAGAGCATGCAGACCTGTGGGGTTTGTTCCGGCTTGCGTAGGTTTTGGGCTCACGTGACGAGGGTGAGCTGGTGCCGAAGATGGTGTGGTGGGTGAAACTGGTGGCGGAGTTGCAGGCCGGAGAGCTGACGGAGGTGGAGCTTGCTCGTTTCGAGCGCGATGAACAGACTGGCTTGGCCGGCCTTGGTCTCCGTCTCGCGGAGGCGAAGCAGCTCACAGCTGCAGTTCAGGCCCAGATGGTCCCGGCACAGGTGGCCATGGTGGGCGAGCGTCGGCGCTTGTGCGTGACTTGTGGATGCGTGCTGGCCAGCAAGACCTCATTACACCACCACGTTTCGCTCCTTGTTCGGTGACGTGCCAGTCCGGGTTCGGCGCCTGCTTGCCTGTGCCTGTCAGGTGTCGGGAAACGACGGCGAGGCAGTCGCAACGGCGGCGTAATTAACCCCACAGGTTTGCATGCTCCCTACCTGGTCGATCAAGTTGACAGAGCCCTTCAGCATATAATCCGGCCGAACGCCCAGGATACCCAATGCGGTGGTCCCTGGCTTCAAGGCACACGTCCAGTTCTAGGATGGGACTCGGCAGCGTACACTTTGGATTTACCACCTCGGCTGTCACCGAGGCAGCCAGATATGCTATTCAGGTCACAAACCAAGGAGGACGAGCATGGAACTGGGAATGATCGGCTTGGGCCGCATGGGGGCGAACATGGTCGAGCGACTGATCAAGGCCGGCCATCACTGCGTGGTCAATGACACGCACGCCGATGCCGTGCAGAGTCTGACGAGCAAGGGCGCCGAAGGCACGATCGACCTGCCTCGTTTCATCAAGATGCTGACCAAGCCGCGCGCCGTGTGGATGATGCTGCCGGCGGCCGTGGTGGACCCCGTGCTGAACGCGCTGACGCCGCTGCTCGAACCGGGCGACATCGTTATCGATGGTGGAAATTCCTACTATCATGACGACATCCGTCGTGCAGGCGAGTTAAAGGCGAAAGGCCTGCATTACGTCGATGTTGGGGTCAGCGGCGGCGTTTGGGGCCTGGAGCGCGGCTACTGCCACATGATCGGCGGTGAGGACGCGATCGTAAAACATCTCGACCCGATCTTTCGCTCGCTTGCCCCCGGCGTCGAGACCGCGCCGCGGACCCCGGGTGCGACCGGCGAACCGACATCGGACGAGCACGGCTACCTCCACTGTGGCCCGAATGGTGCCGGGCATTTCGTGAAGATGATCCATAACGGGATCGAGTACGGAATGATGGCGGCCTTTGCCGAAGGCTTCAACATTATCCGCAACGCTGATATCGGACTCCGGCAACAGGAGGTCGACGCCGAGACGACCCCACTGCGCGAGCCGGCTCATTATCAGTATGACATCGACGTGGCCCGTGTGGCGGAACTCTGGCGCCGTGGCAGCGTCGTCGGTTCCTGGCTGTTGGACCTGACGGCCGGTGCGCTGCGGCAGGACCCGACGCTGGCGAATTTCCAGGGCCATGTCTCGGATTCCGGCGAAGGCCGCTGGACGCTGCATGCGGCGATCGACGAGGGCGTGCCCGCCCCGGTGCTGAGCACGGCGCTCTATTCCCGTTTCGACTCCCGAGGCAATGCCGACTTCGCCGACCGGATGTTGTCCGCCATGCGCTTTGCCTTCGGCGGCCACTTGGAGAAACAGTCCTAGCAGACGGAGCCAACCTCAACACCGCGGAAATGCACGCATGACACACGACATCGTCTTCCTGTTCGACGTGGACAACACGCTGCTGAACAACGACCGGGTGCAGGCGGACCTCGACATCTACCTTCGCGTCGAACATGGCGCCATCGCACGCGACCGCTACTGGGCGATCTTCGAAGCGCTGCGGAGCGAGCTGGGATATGCCGATTACCTAGGCGCGCTGGAGCGCTACCGGGTGGAGGATATGCACGATCCCCGGCTGCTCCGCATGTCCAACTGGCTGGTGGATTACCCGTTCGCGGAGCGTCTGTATTCCGGCGCCCTCGAAGCGGTGAAGCATGCGCGCCGTTGGGGCCCGGTGGTCATCCTCTCTGACGGAGACGCCGTCTTCCAGCCGCGGAAGGTGCAGCGCTCGGGCCTGTGGCAAGCGTTCGACGGTCACGTGCTGATCTATGTCCATAAGGAGGAAGAACTGGACGACGTGGCGCGGTTCTATCCGGCAAACCACTATGTCCTGATCGACGACAAGCTGCGGATCCTGGATGCCGTGAAGAAAATCTGGGGATCGCAGGTCACCACGGTCTTTCCGCGGCAGGGTCATTACGCCACCGACCGTGAGACCCTGGCGAAATACCCGCATGGCGAGATCCAGATCGACCACATCGGCGAGCTGGTCAATTACGATTTCACCCACCTTGTGAAGTAGCAACGGAGATGATCATGAAGGCGACGGAACGACTTCGTAACATCGGCCAAAGCCTGTGGCTGGACAACATCACCCGCGACCTGCTGACCGGAGGCACGCTGCAGCGCTACATCGACGAATTGTCGGTGACCGGCCTAACCTCCAACCCATCCATTTTCGATCATGCGATCACCCACAGCAAGGCGTATGACGCGGACATCAAGCGCCTGACGGGTGAAGGCAAGAAAAGCGAAGACGTGTTCTTCGAACTTGCCCTGCAGGATCTGACGAAAGCGGCTGACATGTTTGCGGCCGTGCATCAGCAGACGGCGAGCGTCGATGGCTGGGTCTCGCTGGAAGTGTCGCCGCTATTGGCTCATGACACCGCCAACACGGTGGCGCAGGCCCGCACTCTGCACGCCAAGGCAAACCGCCCGAACCTGTTCATCAAGATCCCCGGCACACTGGAGGGTCTGCCCGCTATCGAGGAGGCCATCTTCCACGGTGTGCCCATAAACGTCACGTTGTTGTTCTCCCGTGATGATTATGTTCGAGCGGCTGATGCCTATATGCGTGGGTTGGAACGGCGGGTGGCGAAGGGGCTGACGCCTGATGTGCGGTCCGTCGCCTCGGTTTTCGTCAGCCGATGGGACAAGGAAACCTTGAAGGCCGTTCCGGTAGAGTTGCGTGATCGGATCG
>JAQGHW010000242.1 GCA_028291505.1 Rhodopila sp.
GACTACGGAACAACAAGCAGTCTAGTGTCCTGCCCCAGAAGTCCGTCGCATCTTTCGGCGCACTCAGGGGACCAGCAGGCCACTGAAAACAAATATATTGTGTCGCGAATTCTGAGGTTCGCCACTATGGCGGACTTCAGATTTGGGACACTAGCGCATGATCACACTCAAGCGGAACGTTCAAAGCGTGTGAATCATGCGATTAAACAAAGGGATAGAGCATTTCCAGGCTGTGCAGCGAGACTGGTGGTGCTGTAGCATGCGATCGTGAAGCGAAGGTGTGAAGCAAAGTTGCATGCTACGCACACATTAACATCCAATCGTAGTGCGGCCACGGTGCGCCGCGGAGTTCGGATGGTTGGAACAGAGGAGAGTAAGATGCGCATCCTGGTGGTCGAGGATGATAAGGACGTAGCCGGCTTCGTGGTACGCGGCTTGCGTGAGGCTGGGCATGTCGTGGAACACGCCGATAATGGCCGCGATGGCTTGTTCATGGCTGCCAGCGAGACGTTCGATGCGGTGGTTCTCGACCGCATGCTTCCCGGGGGTATCGATGGACTGAAGATCCTGGAGACCCTGCGCGGTCAGAAGAACACCGTGCCCGTGCTGATCCTGTCCGCGATGGCCGAGGTCGATGACCGCGTCAAAGGCCTGAAGGCCGGGAGCGACGATTACCTGACCAAGCCGTTCGCCTTCGCCGAGTTGCTGGCCAGGGTCGAAGCGCTCAACCGTCGCGGCAAAGGCGAAGGGCCGGTGACCAAGCTTGTGGTGGAGGACCTGGAGCTGGATCTGCTGTCCCGTCAGGTCAAGCGCGCCGGCCAGAAGATCGACCTGCAGCCGCGGGAGTTCCGTCTGCTGGAATACCTGATGCGCCACGCCGGGCAAGTGGTGACCCGCACGATGCTGCTGGAGGGCGTCTGGGACTATCACTTCGACCCACAGACGAATGTGATCGACGTGCATGTGTCCCGGCTGCGGCAGAAGGTGGACAAGCCGTTTCCCACCGGGCTGATCCATACTGTGCGCAATGCCGGCTACATGTTGCGGGCAGAGCAGCCGTAGTATTTTGGGAAGCTCGTTCGGCCATCGTTCGCGGCAGGTCGGCGCGGGCAAAGGGACCAGGATGGTCCAGCCATGATCGATCGTGAACTTTTTCGCTCCGCCGGGTTCCGGTTTGGGGCGATTTACGCGCTGTTGCTGGCGATCAGCGCCACGGCGCTGGCGCTGTTCCTGTGGTGGGCAACGGCCGGGCTGCTCGACCGGCAGACCGAGGCGGCGATCAACGCCGACGCCCAGGGGCTGGCGGAACGCTGGGCCGATGGGGGGCTTCCCGCTCTGGTCGTCACCATCGAGGACCGCCTGGCGCAAAACATCGACGATGATGCGATCTATCTTCTCGCCGACTCGAACATGAAACGGATTGCCGGAAACCTGGCGACCTGGCCACCATCTGTGACCGAGGCGGGCCCGTGGTACGGACTGCCGGTCATGCGTGCCGGAATGAAATCCCTGGCGAACGTGCAGCGCTACGAATTGCCCGGCGGCTTCCACCTGCTGATCGGCCGCGACGTGCAGGTCAGGGCGCAGTTGCGCACGCTGCTGACCGACGCGTTGTTGTGGGCGGTCGTGGTCGTGCTGCTGATGGCGACCGTGGGTGCGCTGGTGGTCCGCAGCCTGTTCCGCCGGACCTTGGCCAATGTCTCCGCCACCGCGGCCGCCATCGCCGGCGGTGATTTCGCCCAACGGGTCAGGCTGACCGGCCGCGGCGACGAATTCGATCAGGTGGCCGAGGTGATCAACGACATGCTCGATCGGATCGGGCGTCTGATGGACGGCGTCCGGCAGGTATCCAACGCCATCGCCCACGATCTGCGCACCCCGATCACCCGCGCCAGGACCCGGCTGGAGGACGCGGCGCTGCATGCCGAAAGCGCTGACGACCTGCGTGCCGCGATCGAGCGCGCCACCTTGGACCTGGATGGCATCGTCGGGGTTTTCCAGGCGCTGCTGCGCATTGCCGAGATCGAGGCCGGGTCCCGCCGGTCTTCGTTCGCACGCCTCGATGTTGTGCCCCTGCTAGCCGAGGTAGCCGATCTTTACGGCGCGCTGGCGGAAGATCGCGGCATCGTCCTGACGGTCGAGGCGCCCGACGCGGTGCCGGCCTATGGCGACAAAGCGATGATCCAGCAGGCGATAGCCAATCTGGTGGACAATGCGGTGAAGTTCTCCCCCCAGGACGGGACGGTGCGGCTAAGCGTGTCCATCAACTCCATGGTCTTCATCGCGGTAAGTGATGAGGGACCCGGAATAACCCTCTGCGAAAGGGGAAAGGCGACCGACCGTTTCTATCGTGGCGAATCCGCGCGCAGCACGCCTGGATCGGGGCTGGGACTATCACTGGTGCTGGCGGTCGCTCACCTGCACGGCGGCGAATTGTGTCTGGAAGACAACAAACCAGGATTACGCGCGATCTTCGCGCTGCCCCTGGCGGAGGACGAGGGGCGCCCCAGGGTTGCGCCGAAAAGTCACGGGATCAAAGGGGCCGTCGGCCCCTTTGCGGGTCTGGGCGGAGCCCAGGCTCACTCGCCAGACAAAAAAACGGCGCCCGAAGGCGCCGCTTAAGTTTGGGGGGGAAACGTCACGCGGATGAGGCCTAGCCATCATCCGCACCCCCGAAATTGGGTGGCGCATCGCCAATTCAAGCTCACGGTTGCGCGTGGTCGCACGCTTGGTCGCCAATGAACCAATTACGACACCGGGCATGGTGCCCCCGGGGCTGGCAAGCAGCCGAGATTCCGTCTTATACCAAGGCTTCCCGCCCCTTTTTTCTCACTCCGTCAGGAGCACATCCGCATGGACTATGCTGAGTCAGCCGGTATCCGCATCGCGAAGCCACTTTACAATTTTGTCAACAGCGAAGCCTTGCCGGGGACCTCGATCGGTGCCGACGCCTTCTGGAGCGGGTTTGCCGGGCTGCTCGCCGACCTGGCGCCGCGCTGCAAGGCGTTGCTCGGCAAGCGCGACAGCATTCAGCAGCAAATCGACGCTTGGCACCTGGCCAACAAAGGCAAGCCGGCCGACACCGAAGGCTACCTGAATTTCCTGCGCGGCATCGGCTACCTGGTCGAGGAACCAGCCAAGGTCGCAGTCAGCACCTCCAATGTCGACGCGGAGATCGCGACGCTAGCCGGTCCGCAGTTAGTCGTGCCGGTTACCAATGCCAGGTATGCGCTGAACGCAGCCAATGCGCGCTGGGGCAGCCTGTACGACGCGCTGTACGGCACCGACGCCATCCCAGAGGACGGTGGGGCGACCCGCGGGCGGGGCTTCAACAAGATACGCGGCGACAAGGTGGTGGCGAAGGCGCGCGAAATCCTGGACGGGGCGGCGCCGCTGGCGACTGGCAGCCATGCCGCTGCGGCATCGTATACGCTGAAGGACGGGAAGTTGTCGGTCGGCCTGAAGGGCGGCGGGACCACTGGGTTGAAGAACCCAGCCCAGTTTGCCGGCTATCGTGGCGAGGCGTCAGCGCCGTCGATCGTGCTGCTCAGGAACCACGGGTTGCATCTCGAAATTGTGATCGACCGAACCCACCCGATTGGCAAGGACGACCCGGCGGGCGTGGCTGACGTCGTGATGGAAGCAGCGGTGACCACGATCCAGGATTGCGAGGATTCCATCGCCGCCGTCGATGCCGAGGACAAGGTCCTCGCCTACCGCAACTGGTTAGGTTTGATGAACGGCTCGCTGCAGGACACCTTCGAGAAAGGTGGCCAGCAGATGACCCGCAAGCTGAACCCCGATCGGCAATACACCAAGCCGGCGGGCGGCAGCCTGTGGTTGTCGGGGCGCAGCCTGATGCTGATCCGCAATGTCGGGCATCACATGTACACCGACGCGGTGCTGGATCGCTCCGGCAGGGAAATCCCGGAGGGCTTTTTGGACGCGGCGGTGACCTCGCTGATCGCCATGCATGACCTGACCAGCAAGGGGCCGATCAAGAACAGCCGAGCGGGGTCGGTGTACATCGTCAAGCCGAAGATGCACGGGCCGGAGGAGGTGGCGCTGACCTCCGACCTGTTCGGGCGGGTGGAGCAGATCCTGGGGCTGGCGGCGAACACGCTGAAGATGGGCATCATGGATGAGGAACGGCGGACCTCCGCCAACCTCAAGGCCTGCATCGGGGCGGCGACGCAACGGGTGGTGTTCATCAACACCGGCTTCCTGGATCGGACGGGGGATGAGATCCACACCTCGATCGAGGCCGGTCCGATGATCCGCAAGAACGAGATGCGCGGAACCGCCTGGATCAAGGCGTACGAAGACCAGAACGTCGAGATCGGGCTGGAGTGCGGATTGCGGGGCAAGGCGCAGATCGGCAAGGGGATGTGGGCGGCGCCGGACCGGATGGCGGACATGATGGCGCAGAAGATCGGCCACCCGATGGCGGGCGCGAATACCGCATGGGTTCCGTCACCCACCGCGGCGACGCTGCACGCGCTACATTACCACCAGGTCGATGTCAGCACGCGTCAGACGGAACTGGCGTCCCGGCCGCGGGCACCCCTGAAGGATTTGCTGACCATCCCGGTGGCGGAGGGACAGAACTGGTCGCCCGACGATCTGCGGCAGGAACTGGACAACAACTGCCAGGGCATCCTGGGGTACGTGGTGCGCTGGATCGATCAGGGGATCGGGTGCTCGAAAGTGCCGGACATCCACGATGTGGGTCTGATGGAGGACCGCGCGACGCTGCGGATTTCGTCACAACACATCGCCAACTGGCTGCTCCATGGTGTGGTCACGCAGACCCAGGTAACCGAGGCGCTGCAGCGGATGGCGATGGTGGTGGACCGGCAGAACGCGGGCGACCCGCTGTACAGGCCGATGGCGCCCGGATTCGACGGGATCGCGTTCAAGGCGGCGTACGATCTGATCTTCGACGGGCGCACGCAGCCGAATGGCTATACCGAGTTCATCCTGCACCGCCGCCGGCGAGAGGCCAAAGCGGCGGCCTAGTACGTTTGTGCAGAGGTTTTGACGAGTCGCGAGAGTGATTTTCCTGAGCTTCCAAGGCCACCGCTGTGTGGTCTTGGCGGCGATCAGTTTGCTTCGAATAGTCCGCTTGTAGTGGGCGGCGGACTTTCAGACCCTTGAGGCCCGTCAGATTGTAGGGGAATTAAACCAAACACGGAGGAATTTGCGATGGACGCGCCGGGCATCGCTGAACTACCGGGACAAGGCGAAGTACCGAACAAGTCGCCGGGCCGATCGGTGGCACTCAAACTGCTGGGCGGAGCGACTGGCGGCGGCACCATGATGTTCGAGGAAACCATTCCCGCCGGGACCGGGAGCACGTTCCACCTGCATCACGACAGCGACGAGGTGGCTTATGTCCTGAGCGGCGAGGTCACGTTCAAGATCGGAGACGAGGTCACGGTCGGCGGCCCCGGCACCTGCGCATTCATGCCGCGCGGCGTGCCGCATGCCTGGAAGAGCACCGGCGCGGAAACCGGGCGAGTGCTGTTTCTCTATACGCCGGCCAGGGCGGGCGGGTTGTTGGAGGAGCAGCAGCGGACGCACCGCAAATTCGCGTCGATGAGTGAACGCGAGTTGGCAGAGATTTGCCAGCGTCACGGTTGGGAGATCATCGGACCGTCGCCGCTCTAACACTCGCTATCGCGGATCTCCCGACGTCCCACCCGCCTGAAAGGCCAGCTTCGGGTGGGCAACAGCGGTAGCGCAGCCTGCCGTGGCCTGGCGCTGCTCCGGATGGGCAGCGGACCTCAGGAGAGGGGGGACCTCAGGAGAGGGCGAGCTGCCGGCCAAGCAGATGTCGCCAGCGAGCCAACTGATGTATGAGGCGTCCCATGTGGATCGTCCCACCCGACCTCACTACAGCTAGCCCGCCCGGAGCGGGGTAGACGATGTCGCAGGATGGCACCGGCGGATTTTTGCGCCCCTTGGCTCGAATCCCACCAACTTCGCCGGTCATCGCCGATCCAGGCCGGTGTGCCTCCGCTGCCGTTTCCCCGTCCGCCGATCTCGACCACCTCCGTAACGTCGCCCGCGATGCCTATGCGACGGGGCGCGCGGCAGAGGCGGCCGAAGCGCAAGCGGCGGTTCTGGCCAGGGCCAAGGCTGCCGGAACGCCAGCCGCCGACGATTTCCTGTTCGCCGGCCTGATCCATCACGCGGCGGGCCGCGGCGCGGATGCCATCGAGATACTGCGGGACGGCCTGCGCTGTTACCCCGACAATGCCTCGATGCACGAAAATCTGGCGGTCCTGCTGTTGGCCACCCCCGACATCTCCGGGTCGATCGAAGCCTGCCGCTCCGCCCTGGCGCTCGGGTCGGACAGCCCGAACGTGCATGACTGCCTGTGCAGTGCCTATCGGCGCGCCGGACGCACCGACCTGGCGATCGAAGCCGGGCGCCAGGCCCTGGAATGCAAGGACCGCCGGTTCGGGGCCGCGAGACCGTTGGTGGCGATGCCGACCGGGCTGCCGCCGGCATTCAATCCCGGCCATCCAGAACAGAACGTCATTGCCTATACGCTGTGGAGCAATCAGCCGCGCTACCAGGTGCCGCTGCTGGAGAATGCCAGGATCCGGCCGCATCTGTTTCCTGAGTGGACCATCCGGGTCTACCACGACAACACCGTCGATCGCGGCTATCTGGGTCGATTGGCCGCTCTCGGCGTGCAACTTCGATCGATGGTTCTGCCGCCAGGCGTGCCGCCGCATCGCGGCCTGCTGTGGCGGTTCGAGGCGATCGCCGACCCATCCGTGGCGCGTTTCCTGATCCGCGACGCCGATTCCCTGCTGACGGTGAAGGAACGAGTTGCGGTCGACGCCTGGCTGCTGTCGGAATTCCACTTCCACGCCATGCGTGACTGGTACTCGCACACCGACCTTCTGCTCGCCGGCATGTGGGGCGGGGTCGGTGGCATCCTGCCGCCACTCGCGGCCCTGATGAGCGCCTATACACCGTGGCGGGTAGAAAACGATCATGTCGACCAGGATTTGCTGAGTGTAACAGTCTGGCCGGCGATCCGTCGCAACGTGCTGATCCACGACAGTATTTTCCAACCCTGCCTGGGCAGCGTGGCGTTTCCACCGTTCGGTGCCCTGCCCGCCGGGCACCACATCGGGCAGAATGCCTTCCTCCATTTCAGCAAGTCCGGCTAAACTGCCCTTCATGCCCCGGCGCCTGATAGCATTCTGCGCTTCCCTGGTCGTGGCCGGTGGATTGGCCGGCGCCGTCTGGTGGCTGACCGCGGCGCCCGCACCTTCCGCCGAGGCTTTGACCGAGTTGCCAGTGCCGCCGTTTCCACCGCGTATCACTGAAGGCAGTGCATACGAGACCTGTCTGGCCACGCTGGCCGACGATCCGACAGGCGCGGTGGCGCTGGCCGAGACGTGGCAGGCGGATGGCGGTGGTGAAGGTGCCATGCATTGCCGCGGACTGGCATTGATCGCGTCGGGCAAGCCCGCGATCGGTGCCGACGTGCTGGAGCAGCTCGCGCGGCAAAGCAGTGCGCCGGCGATGGCGCGGGCCTCCGTCTTCAGCCAGGCCGCGCAGGCTCGCCTGATGGTGGCCCAGGAAGACCGGTTGGCGGCGGACCAGGCGGCGGGGGACGCCTCCCAGGCGATCAGCCTGTCGCCGGCGGACACCGAGCTGTTCATCATGCGCGCGACGGCCGAGGGCATGCTGGGACGGTTTGCGGATGCGGTCGATGACGTGGGCCAGGCGCTGCGCCTGGATGCCGCTCGGCCTGATGCGCTGGTCCTGCGGGCGGTGATGCGGCGGAGGCTGAACCAGCTCGACCTGGCGCAGGCGGATGTTTCCCAGGCTTTGGCGCTGGATCCGAACGATCCCGACGCGTTGCTGGAACGCGGCATCCTGCGCCAGCGGATGGGCGATGCAGCGGGTGCGCGCGCCGACTGGGAACACGCGCGCGGGGAGGACCCGAACAGCACGACGGCTGATCTGGCGCAGCAAAACGTGTCCCTGCTGGAGGCGGGGCCGCAGCGCCGGTAGCGCATCCGTTTCCCGTGGCG
>JAQGHW010000264.1 GCA_028291505.1 Rhodopila sp.
CGCGCGATTCGCCGGTCGAGGCGGGGGTCAGGCCGGCTGCGGAACGAGAAGGCACCGGGGCGCCGAGGATCTTGCGATGGTTTCGCCGGCGCTAGTGTCCCGAACCTGAAAATGCTTTAGCCGTTGCGATGACTCTTTACCCTGAGGTTGATGATGGACGGCGATACGACATCGGCTCCCGCGCTTTTGCCGATCGTTTCGGCAGCTGTGGCAACCACTTATTTCGAGCGTGACAGCATTTTCCAGTGCCGATCGGCGATCGAGCTGGGTGACGCGCTGACGCGCCATGCGAGCGCAGTATTGTTCAAGGCCGCCGACCGCTCGGTTACGGTTCGGAACTATATGCTGGTAGACGTCGTGCTGGACGCGAACTCGCTGTTGCTGCTGAAGGATCGGCAGGCGATCGCCGAGACAGCCTATTTCATTCCGCCAAATGACAGCGGACAGCGTCCGGCACAAACGGTGACCTCACCGCTTGGCGAGAACGAAGTCCTTGTCGTGGGCACCAACAATGTGCACTGGGCCTACCAGCACTGGCTGACACAGTGCCTGCCCGCGATTGACTGGTCGTTGCGTCAAAGCAGGACGCATGATGTCCGGCTGCTGCTGCGTTCGTTGCAGCCCTGGCAGGAAGACTTCCTTGCGCTGCTGGGTTATGCTGGCGTCCCCCGCCTGACGCCGGACGCCGATGCGCTGTACCATCTGCGACGGGTGGAGTTTTGCGAATTCATCAACGGTTCCACCAGCTTCGACGTCAGCCTGGCCCTGATGGAGACGATCCAGCGCATCCTGGATGCGCTGCCGGCCAGACCGTCGCATGAGAAGGTGCTGTATGTCCGTTACGCGCAGCCGTATTACGGCGGGATTCGAAACGAGGCGGCGGTCCTGGAACTGCTGGAGCAGCACGGCGTCACCATCGTCGAGCCTGAACGCCTGGGCACCGCGGAGCGTATCAACTTGTTCCGCCATGCCGATGTGATGATCGGGCCGACGGGTCAATACCTGGCCGACGTGGTGTTCTGCCGGCCCGGGGCGGTGCTGTGGGAATGGATGCCGCCGCACCATCAGAACCACACGTTCAACCGCCTGGCGCAGGCCGCCCGGGTTGATTACTTGGGCGATCTGTTCGAGAACACCGCCGATCCGGAAAGTGCCGGGGCGTGGGAGGTCGACCTAAGCATCATATCCCGGCGGCTTGCGCGGGTCATCGGACGCTGTACCGCGGCGGTGAGCGGAGTGGCGCGTCCGGACGGCGACGGCGACAGCCTGCCGCCGCACGAACTGATGCTGCGCTTCGAGAGCCTGGGACGGTCGTCCGAATTCGGCTTGGTCCAGCGCGCCGCGGGGGTGGAGCCGTTGGGCCTGCTGCGGTTGAACGCCATGTTCGGGTCGCAGGCGTTCGGGCTGGAACGGCTGGTCGCTGCACTGGATCGCCGGTTCGAGGGCCTCGGCGAGGCGGGTACCGTTACTGTGGTGACCGCGGGCTTACCCAATCGGCGCGAACTGGTAGTCAGTGAGTCGGTCTATGGCCTGCACTATCGCATCGGCATTGCTGATGGCGACGTTGACGTTGAGGTGCAAACCGAGCGGGAAATGCGGCGGCTGCGATTTCTTCGCAGGTTGTTACTGGAGGATCTCGAGTCTGGCGAAAAGACGTTCGTTTGGACCTCGGAAGAGACCACCGATAAAGCGCAACTGCGGCCGCTGCTGAATGCGCTGTGGCGGCTGGGTCCGAACGCGTTGCTGTGGGTGGTCTCGGCGGATCAGGATCATCCCGCCGGTTCGGTCGTGATAATGGAGCGGGACTTTCTGACGGGCTACGTCGAGCGATCCGCGCCCGGTTCGCAGGCAGCCCGGATCCACCCGCGATCGTGGTTCGACGTTTGCGCCCGAACCGAGGAACTGCTGCGACCGATGCGGACGGCGACCAGAGCCCCGACGGATGCAGTGATCGCCGGCGATCGGCCCCCAGCGCGTTCCCTGGCCCTGGCCGACATTGCGGAGTCGACGGCGTTCATCGAGCGAGAGCGTATATTCCACGGGCGATCGATCATTTCGCTGGGTGCCGCGCTGGCCAGCCGGGAGAGCAGCTTTGCGTTCAAGGGCCTGGCCATCACAGCCACATTGCGAAACCACACACTGCGGAACGTGGTGCTGGACGCGAACACACTGCGATTGCTGAAGGACGGCGAGATCATCCCGGAGACGGAATATTTTGCGCCGGCGTTCGATCCTTCGCCGGATCAGTCCGTATCGACGCCGCTGAGTGACAACGAGGTGCTGATCTTTGGGTGCAACAACCAGCATTGGGGCTACCACCATTGGCTTACCCAATGCCTGCCGGCGATCGATTGGTCGCTGCGCCAGACCCGGTCACTCACGGTGCGGCTGCTGCTGCCGGAATTGCAGCCCTGGCAGGAGGATTTTCTGCGCCTGCTGGGACATGCCGATGTCCCGCGCCTGCAGCCGCGGGCCGGCGCGCGATATGATCTGCCGTGGGTGGAGTTTTCCGACTTCATCACCGGCCACAGCAGCTTCACCGTCAGCCTGAGCCTGCTGGACACCATACGGCGGATCAAGGAGGCCGCGCCATCGCATCCGTCCACCGGCAAGGTGCTGTATATACGTAACGCCACACCGTATTATGGTGGAATTGGCAACGAGGCGGCGGTGATGGCGCTGTTGCGCCTACGCGGCGTCACCATCATTGAGGCCGATCGCCTGGACACGATCGAATGCATCAACCTGTTTCGCCATGCCGATGCGGTGATCGGTCCGGTGGGTCAATATCTGGCCGGTGTGCTGTTCTGCCGGCCCGGGGCGCTGTTGTGGGAATGGATGCCCGGTCACCATCAGAACCACACCTTCAACTGCCTGGCTCAGACCGCCCAGGTTGATTACTGGGGCGATCTGTTCGAGAGCGCCGCGGATCCGCAACATCCCGGACAATGGGACGTCGACCTGGACGTTGTCGAGCAGCGGCTTGAAGCGCTTTCAACCCGGCTTGCCCTGCTGGCCGCCGAACCGGAGGCTGTTCCGCCGCCGCCGGTCGCCGCCAATGCCAGTGCGTCGCTGGAAAAGCTTATGCTGCGCTTCGAAAGCCTGGGGGATAACTGCGAATTCGGCCTGGTGCAACGCAAAGCCGGCGCGGAGCCGCTGGGTCTGCTGCGCTTCAACGGCATGCGCCTGCGGGAAAAGGAACGCCTGGCCAAGCTGGTTCTCGGGCTGGAGCGGCGGTTTGAAGGCCTGGGCGAATTTGGCACCTGTATCGTCGTCCCCACCGAGATCGAACTGTTCGTCAGCGACACCATCTATGACTTCTGGTTTCACACCGGTGCCAGGGCCGCCGACGTGGATCTAGAGGCGGAGGCCCAACGACAGAGGGCGCGGCTGAAGTTTTTGCGCCGCAAGCTGTTCGAGGACCTGGAAAGTGGCGACAAAATCCTGGTCTGGAAGTCATTGGGCACGACCACCCGTGAACAGCTGCAACCGCTGCTGGATATCCTGCGCCGGCTGGGTCCGAACACCTTACTGTGGGTGAACGAAGCCGACGCCGATCATCCGGCCGGGACGGTCGAGGAACTCGAGCCGGATCTGTTGAAGGGGTATATCAGCCGGATGGGGATTGATCGTCACCTGATCGACATCGAATACGAGTCCTGGTTCGAACTGTGCTGGCGTGTCGACGAATTGCGCCGCCCCGGCGCGCCGGCCCTGGAAGAACGGCAAGAAGCACCAGCGCCGCCGATGTCTGCGATGGATTGGCTCGCACGCGGCAAGCCGGCCTCGGCGGAGGTCCTGCCCAGTGCGAAACCGGAGAGCACGGCCGGGTCGGGATTATGGGGATGGTTTCGTCGACGGTGACATTGCCTGGCTTGTTGGCAACACGAAGTGTAGCGGCCGGCTTTATTCTGAGATCCCGGATTGAAGGCAAGATATTGGGCGCCCGGTCGTGCCGATTCTCAGGAACACCGCGCTGGGTACGCCGCCGTGCCGGTCGCCCAAATGATTCAGGCTATCGACAAGGTCGGCGAAGGTCGCGCCCGCCGCCAGACTGAAAGAGATCGCCTTTCCGGCAAACAACGCCATTACCTGGTTGACTGGTATTTCTGGAGGCTGGTTATTTCCCATGACGTTTCTCCAAGAGGGTGCTTTTGGTGCCGTAGCCGATTGATGCGTCGATAGTGTGCCTGAGCTGTCCGGCAGGTGCTTCGCGCAGGTTCAATCCGGAGTTCAACTTAGCGGCGAACGAAATCTACGGAAGGAGCGGAATATACTCAGTAAAATGCCGCCCGTGTGGATGACGGGCCAGGCACGGGGCTACGTGCGTAGTTTCCGAACCTGCCGATCGCACGACGTGTTGCCCACATGACGGCATGGGACACGGGCGATCTGCACGTTCACACCGCGTTCCATGGAGTAACATGACATGATCAAATTTGGCCTCGCAGCGACGGCGGCATTTGGAATAATGACCGGTGTTTGCCTCGCACAAACCTCGACTTCGACAACTACATCCACCCAGTCTGCCACCCCGGCGTATCCCGCACCGTATGGCACCACGATGGACCGCAGTTCGCAGCGCACCATCGACAGTAACGGTGTCGTGATCGACAAGACCAAGACCTACACGACCGGAACCGGCATCACGCCCGATGGTGACCTGTCGACGACCCGGAAGACGACTGAGTCGACTACGGTCCGCTAGAGCATTTTTAGGCTGACTGGGAACAGTCAGCATGCTCTGGACCATTGTTTTCACGAGCAACTTTGTCAGCCGGACTGTTCCAGTCAGGCTGATGTTGCTCTAGCCAGCGGTCTTTCACACGCCCAGCGTCCGAGCATTCAGGAGCCTTACAATGGTAGAAACGAAACCGAGCATTCGCGTGGCGATCGACGTCGCCACGCTTGCCGTCATGATCGTGCTGGCCGCTTGCGGCGGGCCGTCGCCGCAGACGCGGACCATCACCACGGAGCAAACCACGGCGAGCACGCCGCGTCCGGCGCTATCGACGACAACCACCACGACAGAGCAGACCCGCCAACCATAGACATCAATGATACGCTTGCCGGCTGTCTGTGCCGGCAAGCGTATCATTCGGATAGAGCAATACGTTCGGCGGCAAGTCGTGTTGGTGGCCTATCGCGACCGCGACCGGGCGGGACGATCGCGTGACGGTGTTTCCAGTGGCTTGCCCGGGGGCAGGACGAACGGGTTCCGTCCGGCCAGGTCCCTAGGTAGTTCTTGGATGATACCATGAAAGACTCGGAAACTACTCAGGCCCCGCGGGGCGTGGGAAGCACGAGACTTCGGCGCAACGGGATGCCCGCTATAGGTATTTTCCGACCCTGTTGTATCGGTTCAAGCGAAGCCAATTCTGGACCCGATCGATCAGCCGATGCGTATGCCAATGGACCATGGCGCGTATCAACCAAGGCTGAGACGGGATGATTTCTGGTTCGGCTTGTCGCCGCCGAACCGTCCACGCTGTGCTGCACTCCATAAAAGGATACGTCCATGACCACTTTCACCCGCACGATCGCGTTCTCGGCCCTGCTGGGCGCCACCATGCTCATCAGCCCGCCGGCTTCGATGGCTGCCGACAGCACCACTCCGGCGGCTCCTCAGCCCGCGCAGGCGACCATGCCGACGAACCAGGCCGCCGCGCCCACGCCGGAAGCGACCCGTGAAACCGTTGAACAGCGGATCGTATCGCTGCACGCGTCGCTGAAGATAACCCCGGATGAAGAGAACAATTGGGGTGGTGTGACCAAGGTCATGCGTAAGAACGCTGCCGAAATGGACAAGCTGGTCGCGGCGAAGGCATCCAAGGATGCGGGAAGCCTGACCGCGGTCGACGACCTGAAGTCTTACGAGACATTCGCCCAGGCGCATGCCCACGGGTTGAAGATCCTGACGTCGTCGTTCGAGACGCTGTACAAGGCGATGCCGGACGCACAGAAGAAGATCGCTGACCAGGTATTCGCCAGCTTTGGTCACCACGCGGGCTCTTCGCATAGCTGATCGCCGCGGAACGTTACAGATTCATCATCATAGGGGCTGACCATGAACGCCGTCCTGGATACCAAATCGAAGTACCGTCCGCCCGCAAAGCTAGCGGCAGGACTTGCGATCGCCACCGTTCTGCTGTTCGGAACGTTCGTCGTGGCGGCGAGCGCGGATGAGCGCCATGACGATCGCCGGGGTGGCGAGCATCGGGGTGATGGGGGCCACGATGGCGATCGGGGCGGCGGCCGCGGTGGCGATTGGGGCGGCGGCCGCGGTGGCGATTGGGGCGGCCGCGGGTATTACTCCGCACCGCCGGTGGTCTATGGCAATCCGGGGTATTACCCGCCGCCGGTAGTGTATGGTCCTGCGGTCGGAGTATATCTGCCGGGCGTCAGCATCGGCATTCGCTAGAGCGTGGGACCTGGCGGCGTTTCGTTGGCGCGAGCGAAGCCCTACGAAACGCCGGGCGGCCAGCGTTTCCAGAGAGCCGGACCATGATCCGACACCGGATCGATGCGATTTCAACGATCATGGTCCATCAGGAATCAACATGCCATCTTCCGATGCTTTTGCCTTGAAGAATTCAGGCTTGAACGAATTCCTGTTCGCCGAGGTTGGCAAAGAGGTGAACGGATCACCACTTACGCTGCTTTCGGTGCTGGCGCGTCTCGGGCAGGATCCCTGGACCGAGGCCGCACGATTGACCAGGTTGCCGAAGGCCGCGCTGATCGATTCTTTGTCAAACAGCATTTCTCAGATGCCGCTGTGTCCGCAAGCGCTGACTGAGGTACGAAGCACCGCCGCTCGGCTGATTCTGCTGCTGCCGTCGCAGGTCTTGTCGCCCCTGAAGCGCGAAACCAATACTGTCAGGAAATCCTCGGTTCCCGGTTGGGTTCCCCTGGCAGTCTTCGCCGCTGTCCTGGCATTGGGAATCGCATTCGAGATGATCCCGTCAGCAACTCCGACCAGCGCGACCACGCCTGTGGCGGATCGGATGATCGTGTCGCCTCCGATACCGGCGCAACGAGGCGGCCACGGACTTAGAGCGCTTTCACCCTGACTGTGCAGGTTGAAAACGCTCTTTCTTCTTGTTTGTCTGCATGATTCACGCGCTTCGTGCGAACAGCGCGTCCCGCGGACGACGGACGTTCCCCTCGCGTTTCGGGAGTTCATGGTGCACCGACGATCGCATCCATCTCCCGAAAGTCGGGGAGGGATGTGTCGATCGGTTTACCATTTCGCAGAACGATCCGGTCCGATTGCGGACGCGACAAAAGCTCGTTCATCGAGCGCGCCCGGAAAATTACCAGATCAGCCAAGGTACCGATG
>JAQGHW010000304.1 GCA_028291505.1 Rhodopila sp.
GGCGAGCATTTCGCAACGTCCGAGGCGGCGGCGCCTTCGCCGAACAGGATTTCGACGTCTTGCTGAACAGCCGCGGTCTGCTCGCACGACTGTTCAGGCCGGTGTTCCGGTTCGTCGCCAGCAGTTGGCATATGTTCCCGCTTGGCTTCCTCTTCGGGCTTGGCTTCGATACCGCAACCGAGGTGGCGCTGCTGGGCATCTCCGCGACGCAAGCCGCGCAAGGCCTGTCGATATGGTCGATTATGATCTTCCCCGCCCTGTTCGCCGCCGGAATGTCCCTGATCGACACCACGGACGGCGTGCTGATGCTCGGCGCCTACAACTGGGCATTCATCAAGCCGATCCGCAAGCTGTACTACAACCTGGTTATCACGGCCGTCTCGGTCGCGGTGGCGCTGCTGATCGGCGGCATCGAGGGTCTAGGATTGATCGGCGGCCACTTCGGTCTTGGCGGCCGGTTCTGGGGAGGCATCGCCAATCTGAACGACAACTTCAACCGGCTCGGTTTTGCCATCATCGGCGTCTTCATCCTGGCCTGGGCCGGATCAATGATCGCCTATCGCTACACGCGGCTGGACGAAATCGAAGTCAAGGTCACCAAGAGCTAGCCACCCAAAGCCTGTCGAGCGCCTCGGAACACGTCGCCGCCAAGCCGGCCACAGGATCCGCCCGCGGCTCAAAACCCCTGCCGCGCGATGTCCATGGCAAAGTAAGTCAGGATCAGGTCCGCGCCGGCACGCTTGATCGCGCCCAGGCTTTCCCGAACCACCCGATGTTCGTCGATCGCGCCTGCAAGGGCAGCGAACTTGATCATCGCGTACTCTCCGCTGACCTGGTACGCCGCCAGCGGCAGCAGGCTGCGCTGCCTGATCTGGGAAAGCACATCCAGGTACGGCATCGCCGGCTTCACCATCAGGATATCGGCACCCTCGGCCTCATCCACTTCCGATTCCCGCAACGCTTCCCGCCCATTCATCGGGTTCATCTGATACGCCTTGCGATCGCCCTCAAGATCGCATCCAGCCGCCGCCCGAAATGGCCCATAGAACGCCGAGGCGAACTTCGACGAGTACGCCATGATCGGGATATTGCTGAAGCCGTTGCCGTCCAAAGCCGTCCGGATCGCGCTGACCTGCCCATCCATCATCGAAGACGGCGCGATCATGTCCGCCCCAGCCTCCGCCGCCACCACCGACTGTTTGCCCAGGTTCTCGATCGTGTGGTCGTTATGGACGTCCCCGTCGTGGATCACCCCGCAATGCCCATGCGACGTGTATTCGCAGAAGCACGTGTCCGAGATCACCATCAGCTCCGGCGCCGCGTCCTTCGCCCGCTTGATCATCCGAACCAGCAGTCCGTCCCGGTTCCACGCGTCGCTGCCGGTGTCGTCCTTGTGGTGGCTGACCCCGAACGTCATCACCGCCTTGATCCCCGCCGCCGCGATCTCCTTCACCGCGACATCAAGCTTGCGCTCCGGAATGCGGAACACCCCCGGCATCGATTCCACCGGGGCGAAGTCGTCGAGTTCCTCCTCGACGAAGATCGGGTAGATCAGGTCGTTCACCGACACGGTGTGTTCCTGCAGCAGATCCCGCATCACCTGGCTGGAGCGCAGGCGACGCAGGCGCATCGTGGGGAAATGATTGACCATAACTGTCCCTAGGCAAGTGGAGAGGGTCTAGGCCGGGTGCCGTCCGAGAACCTGCTATAGCGGAAAGGCGTCGGGTCAACCACCGGGGTCTCCCCCAGCACCAGTTCCGCCATCAGGCGGCCGGCACCGGGCGCGATCCCGAAGCCATGCCCGGTGAAGCCGGTGGCGATGAAAAACCCCGGCAACGCATCGACCGCGGAGATCACCGGGATGCCGTCCGGCGTGACATCGATCATCCCGCCCCAGCTCTCCGCAATGCGCATGGAGTGGAACACCGGGAACGCCTCCGTGGCGTATGCGCGTGCCTGGTCGAGGATCGGCTGATGTGGCTGCGGGTCCAGCGTGCGGACCGCCTCGAACGGCGACGGCCGATCCAGCTTCCACCGTCGCGGCTGAACAAGCTCCTGCACGAACCGCCCGCCGACCCGAGGCCGGACCTCCCGCCGGTGCATCCACATCGCCGGCAGGAAATCGCCGAAAAACCGAAATGTGTCGGGGACGATATCGGCGACATTGCCGCTCCAGCTCGCCACCGTGTAGCCGCCGTCGAGCCGCTTGCGCAGGCCGAAGCCAAAGCCGCTGACCGAGGCTTCCGGCCCGCCCGCCAACGGTTCGGTACGCATCACCGACGACAGTACTTTCAACTGTGGCAACCGCAGTTCCAGCGGGCGGCAAAACAGGCGCGACCAGACGCCGCCCGCCAGCACCACCGATTGACACGCAATCGTACCCCGCTCCGTCACCACTCCGGCGATCCGTCCGCCCAGCGTCTCGACACCCCGCACCGCGCATTGGGTCAGGATCGTCGCCCCCAGCCCGCGCGCCGCCTCGGCGATCGCCGGTGCCGCCTGAGCCGGTTCCGCTCGCCCGTCGCTGGGCATCGACAGCGCCCCAAGCCAAGGGCCGGCCAGTCCCGGCAGTGCCCGGCTCATCTGGTCGCGCGTCAGCAGCCGGCTATCGAGCTGAAACGGTTTGCCGACTTGCTCCAGCCAGGCCTCCCGCTTCGCCAGGTCTTTCGGCGTCCGGCACAGATAGACGATCCCGCTGCGGCGAAAGCCGGTTTCGCCACCGATCAGGGTGTTCATCTCCGTCCAGAGCCGCAGCGCCTCTATCGCCAGTGGAACTTCCCGCGGATCCCGGCCCATCTTGCGGCACCAGCCCCAGTTGCGACTGGACTGTTCGCCGGCGATCTCGCCCTTCTCGCACAGCACCACCGGGATGCCTTTGCGGGCCAGGAAAAACGCGGTGCAAACGCCGATGATGCCGCCACCAATGACGACGACGCGGGTTGCCGAGGGCATCAAGGAGTCGCTTTGAACGCGATCGACAGCTGGGGCCATGCGAGATCCGGGTGGGGGTTATAGAGCGCGATCGCTTGAGGCGGCCGCGTCGGAAAGCGTGAATCGCGCTCTCAGACACCGAGCGCGATCGCTGGAGGCGGCCACGTCGGAAAGCGCTCTATAACCATCAAAGCGGAACCATGAGCGCGTCAATGTGATGTCCTGATGGTGGAGTATCCTGCGCACGAATGCGGTCCTCACGATGCCGTGACCATATCGGTAGCGTCTTGGCATGGCGACGCCGCTCGGTTTGTGTCAGATCCTACAGTACATGACACTCCTGTCGCTGCCTCAGATCCGTCTGGCTGTTATCGCGTCTCCGCTCGGCCGCCTGCCGAACGGGCTGCGGGATATGGTCGCGCCAGGGGGATGGATCGCCGGCATCGTGTTGGCTTCGCTTCTGATCTCGTGGCTGACAGATCAGGCCTGGCTGGCCGTCGCCGTCGGCATCGCAGGCATGCTCCTGGCAGCGTGGCGCTCAGTCAAGATACTGGCAGCCACCCGCGAAGCCCTCGACCGAGCCGAACGGGAACGCTCGGCGATGGAACAGGCGCTGCGGTGTTCGCAGAAGATGGAGGCACTGGGGCGGCTTACTGTCGGTGTCGCGCACGACTTCAACAACCACCTGACGGTGATCAGCAGCAACGTGGAAATGGTGGCGCGCCGCCTGGATCAGACGCAGGAGCGCCTGCAGCGCCATACCGAGGCGGCGATGCAAGGCGTGCAGCGGGCCGCCGTGCTGACCGGGCACCTGCTGTCGTTCTCCCATCAGCCGGAACCGGAGCCGGAGGCCGTGGATGTGGAGCGGCTGTTGAGCGGGCTGTCCGATCTGCTGCGCCGCACGTTAGGCGATCGCATCGGCCTGGATGTGGTGCCGCCCGATGCGCCGTGGCTCATCTGGGCCGACCTGAACCAGATGGAGAATGCACTGCTCTCGCTGTCCGTGAACGCACGCGACCAGGTCCGCGACGGCGCGAAGTTGACCATCGCCGTATCAAACGTCCGCCTGCATGAGGTGGCCCGGGCTGCGTATCCGTCCATGCTGCCAGGCGATTACATCCAGATCGCGGTCAGCGATTCCACGGGATCCCAACCGCCGAAGGAATGGCTGCCGGCCGACGATGTCAGCAGCGCCGATCTGTCGATGGCGAGGGCGTTCGCACGGGAGGCCGGTGGCTATCTGTTGCGGTCGGACCCGGCGGCCGGCAGAATGTCGTTGCGGCTGTTCCTCCCGCGCTACGCACCGCCTGCCCTCGCGACCGCCGTTTCTCGCCGCAATACCGGCGGACGGCCGACGATCCTGGTGGTCGAGGACGACGCCGCTGTGCGTGGTGCCTGTGTCGAGATCCTCCGGGAACTGGATTACGAGGTGCTGCAGGCGCCGGATGCGATGGAGGCGTTCCGGTTGATCGCGGACCACGGCGGCATCGACCTGCTGTTCACCGACCTCGGTCTGCCGGGCGGTGTCAGCGGGCGGGCCTTGGCCGATGCCGCGCGCAATGTGGACGCTGGAATAAGGGTGCTGTTCACCACCGGCTATCAGCGTGTCGATCTAACCGACCGCGCAGGCACAGCACTTCTCCGCAAGCCGTTCAACCCGGCCCAATTGGCGGCGATGGTGCACGACGTGCTCGCCGCTCAGCCCCCAGTCTCTCAGCCCCCAGTCTCTCGGCCCCCAGTCGCTCAGCCGCCAGTCGCCCAACCCTCGGTGCCACGATCCGAGAAGGTTCACGGCTAACCGGCAGGTGACGGTCCCGAGACCGCCTACTCTTCCGGCAGAAGCTGATACATCTTCCCGTCGAACTGCCCGAGCCGCATGCTCTTCATCGGCCGATAGTCCGTCGGGCTGGTGCTGATCTTGATCCCCGGCAACACCATCGGCAATTTCGTCGTATCCGGCAGGCTGGTCGCCGCCTTCATGATGTTCTCCCGCGACAGATCATTGCCGGCCTGCTTCAGCACCACCACCAAGGCCTGCGCCATGGTGTAGCCGTAGGCCCAGACCGGATTGGCCGGATCGCTCTCGGGCGCGTATTTCGCCCGCCACGCCTGGAATTCCTTCATTCCGGCATCATCGGCCCAACCCGGATCGGTCGGATCTTTCAGGTACTGTGCCGTCAACACGCCCACCGACTTGTCCAGCCCCGCGGACTCCAGCGCCGGCTTCACCAACGCCCCGTTGGAGTCGATTATGTGCAACGGATGCCAGTCGATATCCGCCACCTTGCGGATCGTCATGGCAGCGAACTTCGGTGTGCTCGCGTCGTACAACACATCGGCCCCCGAGGCCTGCAACTGCAGGATCTGCGAGTCGATCGTCGGATCCGCCACCTCATACGACAGCGACTTGAGCACCATCTTGTCGAACTTGTCGCCCAGGCCGTCCTTCAAACCATTCACGTAATCCCGGCCCAGGTCATCGTTCTGATAGATAATACCGATCTTCGCATTCGGCTTATGTTCCAGGATGTACTTCGCGTACATCTGCCCCTCCAGCCGGTAGCTCGGCTGGAACGGGATGCTCCACGGGAATGCCGCCGGATCGGTGACGAACATCGAAGCACCGGAACCGAGCCAGATGTCGGGGACTTTCTTCTGGTTGATGTATTTGCGGATGGCGGCGTTGGGTGCCGTGCCGATGGTCTGGAACATGATCGCCACCTGGTCTTCCTCGATCAGGCGCCGCACCGCCTCGATCGACTTGGGCGGGCTGTAGCCGTCATCGAGCGCAATCAGGTTGATCTTCCGCCCGTTGATCCCGCCCTGATCGTTGATCATCTTGAAATAGTCGGTCTCGGCCGTGGAGATTTGCCCGTACGCACTGGCCGGACCACTGAACGGCGCGGTCTGACCGATCTTGATCTCGGTGTCCGTGACGCCGACCACGGTCTTCTGCGCCGATGCCGGCAACGCCAATAGACCAGGCAGCAATACCAAAGCCGCTAAGCCCAACGCCGGCCCGCGAAGCTTGGTCATGACGTTTTCCCTCCGTTATTTTCGGCCACTGTGGGAGACGTTCGGGTTCGACGCAAGGCCATCGTTCCATCCATAGCTGCGCATGCGCGACGCCATCCACCCTTCGGCCCAGCATGAAGGGACGCATCATCACTGGGTCGGTCCACGGCATCTCCCGCCCGATCCGTGGGAACGAATGCGTGAGGACGATATCAATGGCCCGCGACACATGCTGAAGTGCAATGGTTCGGCCATCGATAGGGAGAATGCGCCTGAGCGCTCTGGTCAAACGCAGCTTTTCCTTGGCGGGCCACCGCACCAGCGTCGCCTTGGAGCCGGAGTTCTGGTCGGTCCTGCTGCGGCTGGCGCAGGCGCGAGGTCAGAGTCTGTCTGCCCTGGTCGCGGCGGTGGACGTTACCCGCGGTCCGGACCGCCCTCTGGCGTCGGCGCTGCGGGTGATGGCGCTATTGGCGAACGAGCCGGGACCGTCCCCGACGGAAGGCGGGGTCGCTCAACGTTGAGGCAATGGGAAGCCGGCACACTGTCAGCCGATCAGCGCCACGACTTCCTCGGCCGGGCGGCATAGCCGGACCCCGCGTGGCGTGACGACCACCGGCCGCTCCAGCAGGATCGGGTGTGCCAGGATGGCGTCGATCAGGCTGTCGTCGGACTTCGCCGGATCGTCGAGGCCAAGTTCGTCGTATGGCGTGCCCTTGCGGCGAAGAATCTGCCGCGGCGTCATACCCATCCGCGCAAGCAACGAAACCAGTTCGCTCCGGCTTGGCGGCGTCTTCAGGTATTCGATAACCGTGGGCTCAAGGCCCGCATCCTGCAGCATGCCGAGAACCTTGC
>JAQGHW010000366.1 GCA_028291505.1 Rhodopila sp.
ATGGCGATGACGGCCGGAAGCATGTTGTTGGTTGATGGAAATCGACACGATCTCAGCCGAAGTTGTGGCGTCGGAGAGCGATCATGCGAGCAGGCATAAGAGCGCTTCTCGGATGGAGCTGATCACCCGCGGCGAACGTCGCCGCCAATGGAGGGTCGAGCAAAAGCAGGCGATCGCGGCACAGAGTTCGACCCCGGTGCATCGCCGGCAGAGGCGGCACGGCAACACGGCATCGGCACGGGTCAGCGTGACACGTAGCAGCGGGCGTTAACGGCAAGGCAGCTCTGGGGTCATCTCGCCTTCTATCCGCCAAGCGCACCAACGCCTGGATTCGGTGCATCAGGTATGGCGCGGCAGATAGTTACGGTATAGCGATAACCGCAGTGATGTTGTCCCGCGCGCTGCGCGCGAGAGCCGCATCGATAAGCCGTTTCGCCGCATCATCCTCGGCTGCTGTCACCAGGCCCGCGATGGTCTCCAACCCCAACGCCTTGTACAGGCCGTCGCTGCAAAGAAGGAACCGATCGCGCGGTCGGACCTCCCCAATCGCCTTGTCGAGGAGCAGTTCACCTTCGCCGGCGCCGATCGCCCGGGTGATGACATGTTGGCGCGGATCGTCCTCCGCCTCGGCCTCGGTGATAGCGCCGGCATTCAGCAGATCCTGCACCACGCTGTGGTCCGTTGTCAGGCGGCAGAGCTGTCCGTCTCGCAGCATGTAGGCGCGCGAGTCACCCGCCCAGAGGCAGGCGAAATGGCTTTCATGCAGCATCAGGACGACAACCGTCGTGGCCGGTGCGACGTCGTGAGCCCCAGTGCCAAGCGTCCCCAGCAGACGCTCATGTGTCCGCTGCAGTCCTCCCCGAACGCCGGCCAGGCGCGCAGCCGGCGGCAGGGTCTCGGGGATCCTGCTGAGCATGGTCACGACCTCGCCGGAAGCGACCTCGCCGCCGCCATTGCCGCCCACGCCGTCGGCCACCGCAAACAGGCCGATCTCCGGGCGGCACAGGAAGGCATCCTGGTTCTGCGTCCGAACCGTGCCTGGATGGGTCGCCGACCAGGCGCGAATAAAACGACTCACCGGCGCAGCATCCCGGCAAGGGCCGTGGCGTCCGGCAACCCAGTCAGCAAAACGACTGCGTCCGCCGCGGGCGATCCCTGCCCGCTCCACCACCGGCCCGCCGTCATGCCAAGGGCCATGTCCACAACCGGCGGTGGCGGTACAATATCCGCTAAGCGGGAGAGCAACAGGCCGGGGGAGAGCGCGCCGCCCACTGCATCCCGCCCGACTTGTTCGGCCGCATCCAGGAAGCCGCTGCCGTCGTCCGCGCCTTCCGCCGCGATCATGAATGGAAAAAGCCGCCCTGCCCGGTCCGCGCTCGGCAGCAGCAAACCAAGCACCGGTGCCGCGCCGCATTGGCCGCCAGGCAACGCAAAACGACAGCACGGGGCGGCGCGCCAAACGTCCTCCCACGACTGACCGAACAGTTTCCGGCATGGCGGCAGCACCGCCTGCACCCAACCGTCCCACGCCTGCGTGAAGTGCCGCGATAGGCCAGCCTGCACGAAGTCGCCGCGGGTTGGAATCTTGCCGAAGAACCCGACCCGCACGGCGGCGGGACCCTTCGAAGCGCGTTGCGTAGCGGCGAAGCTCATCGGATCGCCGGGCACTGGAATCCCTCCAGCAGGCTGCGCCCGAATGGACTGCGGGAAGACGCGGCCTCCAGGCGGAAGCTCGCCTGCTGGGTGCCGACGCTGAAGTTCAGCCTGAACGCCCCCGAACCGCCGTCCGGCACCAGATGTCCATCGCCAAGCAGGCGGAACAGCGCCCAGCTTCCATCAGCGGTCAGCGGCGTCGAAGCGGCCGGGTCAAAGACGAGTCCCGCCTGTGCCGTGCCGCCATTAGCGGGCCAGGAAAGCGACGTCGCCGGCGCGTCTTTACCGGTGTCGGCGATCGTGGCCCCCGCCAGCGTCAGCGTCGCCTGCTTGCTTCCGGGATCGAGCGAAACCGGGCCCACCGTGAACCGCAACTGCGGTTCGGCGCCGCCGGTGGGGAAGAACGCATCGCGGATCGCCTCGGCCCGCTGGAAGCGCGCGACAGTCGCGGCATCAACCGGGGGCGCCACGCCGCCCACCGAACGCACGCGCCAGACGCTGCCGCTCATGTCCACCCAGGGCCGGATTTGCGTCTGGAAGAAGCTGTCGAGGGCACCGTTGGGCGCGAACAGCCGGGCGAAATCGTCGAGCGGAGCATCATTGCCGGACGTCGAATCGAACGGATAATGACCGGCCACCACTGACCGGCACAATTCGCCCGGGCCGGCGTTCGCGGAAAATGCCGCGGCCGTGGCGGCCTGCACGTTGCCGGTCAGCGCGGCGCGCCCACCGTCGGCGATCTGGCGGAGCCAGCGCGACATCGGCATGCTCTGCCGCTGGGCCTCCGCCAGCAGCAGCGTCACTGGATCGCCACCGGCCTGCAGTGCCGCCGACGCGTTCGCCGCCGCCGGTCCGGTTTGCGCCAGTTCGGCCTGCAGCCTGTTGACCAGTTGCAGCACTCCGCTGAGCGGTGACACACCCTGGCCGTCCCCCACCAGCGCCAGCAGACCGCCGTAGTGCTGCGCGAGAGCAGCGTTCGCGGGCGTCCCGTACGGGTCCTGCGCTGATGCCGAACCGGCGACCACGGCAGCCAGCCGCTTATCCTGAGCGGCCGGTTGCTGTGCACCAGCCGGCGGCGCAGGCGGCTGCAGGTTGAGCGCGTGCGCGATGGCGAGCAGCAGATCCCGCATCGGCGATTGCGGTGACGACAGCACATATAGTCGCTGCACAACCGAATCGTGGTCGCCCAGCGAGACCAGGGCGATATCGTCCAGCAGCGTGTCCCACTGCTTCTCCAGGTCCGTGACGTACAGCGCCACGACCACGTGCTCCAACGCCTCCACCGCCGGGCCGTCGGATGGAATTTCCTCGGTATGGCCGAGCACCCAGCTTTCGCCGGCGACGCTGCGTGCGGTCGCGGCGAGGCGGCCCAGCAGGATCTTACGGAACCCGTCGGATGTGTAGAAGCCGGGAATACCCTCGGTCAGCGCCTTGCCGGAGGGCCGGGTGAAGAGCTGTGCACCAGCCGGCCCCAGTGCGTCGGCCGGGGTCCAGTCGGGCACGCCATCGGCCGCGGCATCGCCCTTGATCCGGCCATACACCCGCTGCGCCAGCGGCACGCGGCTGAACGTCGCCCGCGCGCCGCTCACCAACCCGCCATCCAAGGTCACCGCCGGCAGCGGTTCGGTCAGCAACGCACCGAGATGGGCCGCAAGCCGGTCGCGCAGGGGCTGGTTGAGCGCGCCGGGGAAGCGGGCTTGCCAGTCCAGCATTTCCCAGTTGCGTACCAGCGTGCGGTCGAGCGGGCCGGCGCCCCCCAGCATCAAGTAAACGCGGGTCGCCTCGTACAGGAAGTCGGGATCGCCGAACCGCGCGCGCATCTGCGCCTCCAGGCGCCAGACCAGCCGCGGCAGCAGGATCTGCTGCAGCACGTTGCGGTAGATGAGGCGGTCGCTCTGCGTCAGCTTCTCGCTCTGGGACAGGCCGGGGATGGCAGTCAGCCACAGGCCCTGCCCGCGCGGCAGTGCCGCCGCCGCATCCAGCAAGGGCGCGATTCGCGTCAGGTCGTCGTTGGAGATCGGATCCAGGGTCATGCCCGCAAGCTGCGAACGATAGGCGGCGAGCGCCACATTCGCCTGCGTGACAGCCGAACGGTTCGCGGCCTCGATGCGCCAGAGCGCCGCGGCGCCGATGATGGTCGTCAGGCCGATTACGGCGAATCCCGCGATGCGCAGCCAGTACCGCCGGCGCTGCCGGCTGGAGTTGGTGCTGACCAGCAGCGCCTCGCCCAGCACGACCTCCGCCACCAGGCGCCTGAGGAAGTAACTGCGCCCCGCCACGGGCCGCAGGCTGGGGGTTCGCTTCTGGTCCACCCCGAACGCGCGCGCCAGCATGCCGGTCAACTGGTCGATCGGCGTGCCTTCCTGCGTGGCCGAACTCATGTAGACACCGCGCAGGAAGGGCGCCGGGTCCAGCTTCGTGCCACCGAAGGCCTGCGTCAGGAATGCCGCCAAAGGCTCCGCCAGCGAGGCGATCTGCAGCGGAAACCCGGACAGCAGCGCTCGGCGGTCCGGCGCCCGCTCGGCCTGCAGGCGTTCGAACAGCCGTTCGCTGAGACGATCGACCAGCAGCCGGAACTCGCTGTCGAACACTTCCACGCCGCGCGACAGCGGGAAGGTCATGCCCCAGACCTGGGCGCGCGCCTCGGCATCCAGGTCGTCGAAATATTCGTTGAACCCGGTCAGGCGGTCGGCCTTGCTGAACACGACGTAGACCGGCACCCGCAGGCGCAGCTTGTCGGAGATCTCGGTCACCCGGCGGCGCACTGTCCTGGCATGGGCAGCGCGTTCGGCGGGATCCGCGGCGGCGATGTCGACCAGGGAGATGATCACGATGACGCCGTTGATCGGCTGACGGGGCCGGGTGCGGCGCAGCAGGTCGAGGAAGCCTTCCCACCCGGCGCGGTCCACCGCGGCGTCGGAGTCCTGGGTGGTGTAGCGCCCGGCGGTGTCGATCAGCACGGCTTCGTCGGCGAACCACCAGTCGCACAGCCGCGTGCCGCCGACGCCGCCGACCGCCGCGTCGCTGCCGTCTTCCCGGGCCAGCGGGAAGTTCAACCCGGAATTCAGCAGCGCGGTGGTCTTGCCCGATCCGGGCGGGCCGATCAGCACGAACCACGGCTGTTCGTAAAGGTACCCACGCCGGCGGTTGCCGCGCAGCCGCTGCAGGGCGGCCTGCATCCGCTCGCGGAGGCGGGCGACCTCTTCCGCGGCATCGGCCCGCGCGTCTCGGCCCTGAACCGCGCCCTCGGTCACGGCGACGGCGAGCGTGCGCTCCCGCCGCCGGCGACGCCAACTCATCACGCCGTTCACGCCAGCCCACACCAGGACGATCGCCAGGATCAGCAAAGCCCGCGTCAGCGGCTGTGTGCCACCCGGTACCAGCGGCCCGAGGTACCAGACCAGCATCATGGCGATGGCGACGCCGGCGAAGCTCATCGTCCAGCGGCCCAGAAGGATGGCGGCCAGTTGGGACACACCTTGCATCGGCTAGTTTCCGCTCCTGTGCAGGACCACCTCGATGCGGCGATTCTGTTCGCGCCCCTCCGGCGTGTCGTTGGTGGCGATCGGGTCGGCGTCGGCGCGGCCTTCTGCCGAGAGCCGGCCGGCGTCGAGCGACGCGCCGACAACAGCGGCGGCAGCCTTCGCGCGGGCGGTCGACAGCTGGAAATTCGACGGGAACGCGACGGTGTGGATCGGCTGGTTGTCGGTATAGCCAACCACATCCACCGGCCCCGGTTCGGTCCGCAACGCCACCCCGATCCGCTGCAGCAGCGGCTGGAACCGCGGCTCAACGGTGGCACTGCCCGACCGGAACATGCCGGAGGCCTTGATGCGTATGACCGGCACGGCCTCGGTCCCCACGACGCTCACCAGTCCCTGGCTTACTTCCGGCGCCAGGAACGTCGCGAGCTTGTTCAGTTCGAGCGCCGGGGGCGGTGGCG
>JAQGHW010000413.1 GCA_028291505.1 Rhodopila sp.
TTGGATCGGCCGGCGATGCCGCGCTCGATGACCTCGGACAGCCAGCCCCGTGCCGCCGTGGTCGCCGACGTCCGGCCGTTTGATCAGCGTTCCTTCGACCAGCGTTCCACTGATCAGCGTGCGGTCGATCAGCACCCGCTTGATCAGCGTGCCACTGATCAGCGTGGGGCCCCACGGATCGCGGACGCGCGGTCGGATGTCCGGACGCCGGCCGTTCCGCCGCCGCGGCCGATCATTCTCGCGGCGCAGCGGCCGCCGTTGCCCGCCAACGGCCCGGTCAAAGGACCGCCCGCCATCGCACCGTTCCACCCGCCGATGGGTGTTCCACCGATGGGTGGCGCGCCGGCACCGTATGGCGGCTCGTTGCTTGGCATGGCGCACGGTTCGATGCCGCCGGTGCCTCGTCCGACCCCGGTGAGCGCCACGTATAATTCCAACTGAGCCAGTGTCATGAGCGATCCGAACGATCCCGTTCCGCCGCCTGATTCTCCGCCACCCGATTCGGCACCGCTGAACGGCGGCAAGAATGGCCGGCCGGCGCACCGTCGTGGCGCCAGCCGGTTCGACGCCGTGCCGCGGATGGAGAACGTGCGGGTGACCGCGCCGGACCTCGCTCGCCGGGTGGCGCTGGAGAAGACCCGTTCCCGGCTGGTGATCGCCGCCGGCGGGTTTACCGCGCTGTTTGCCGCGGTGCTGACGAAGCTGGCGTTGGCCACGATCGTCATGCCGCTGGCGCCGCATCGGGTGGAGCGGACGGTTGCCCAGATCGTCGACGCCGCGCCGCGCAACGCGATCGAGGCGACGCTGCCTGGCCAGCGCGCGACGATAACCGATCGCAACGGGCAGCCGATGGCGATCTCGCTCAATACGGTTTCGCTGTTCGCCGATCCACGGCAGATCGGCGATGCCAACGATGCGGCGAAAAAGCTGAAGCAGGTGCTGCCGCGGCTGGATCTGGCGGAGACGGAAGAGCGGTTGCAGCGCGACAAGAAGTTCATTTACCTGGCTCGGGAAATTACCCCGCGGGAAGAGCAGGCGATCAACAACCTGGGTATTCCGGGCGTCGACTTTCTGCCGACCCAGCACCGGCAGTATCCGCTGGGGCGGACCGCCGCGCAGGTTCTGGGTGGCGTCGACGTGGATGAGAGCGGCTTCGCCGGCGTCGAGCGGTATTTCGACCAGCGGCTGCGCACCAACACCGATCCGTTGCGCCTGTCGATCGATTTGCAGGTGCAGGCCGCGGTGCGGGAGGAACTCGTCGCCGCGATGAACACGTTCGACGCCATTGGTGGCTGCGGCATCGTGATGGATGTCCATACGGGTGAGGTGCTGGCGATGGTCAGCCTGCCGGATTACGACGCCAACCTGGTGCGGACCGCGCCGGCCGATGATCGCTTCAACCGAGCGGTCGGGGGGACGTATGAACCGGGCAGCACATTCAAGCTGCAGACCGCTTCGATGGCGCTGGACAGTGGGATGGTTCACATCTGGGATGAATTCGACGCCTCTCGTCCGATCTCGGTCGGCCGGTTCACCATCACCGACTTCGAGGGCAAGCATCGCTGGCTGTTTCTGCCGGAGGTGCTGGCGTACTCCTCGAACCTGGGGGCTGCCCATATCGCCGTGACCATCGGTGCGGAACGCCAGCGGGCGTGGCTCAAGAGCATGGGCATGTTCGGCCGCACCGGGATCGAGTTGCCTGAGTCGGCGCGTCCAATCATCCAGCCGGCGGCCTCCTGGAAAGAGTTGGCGACCATGACGGTGGGCTTCGGTCACGGTATTTCGGTGACGCCGTTGCATGTGGTGCGCGGGACGGCCGCGGTCGCCAACGGCGGGACGCTGATCCGGCCGACGATCCTGGCGCAGGAGCCTGATGCGCCGGTCGATGGGGTCCGGGTCATGCAGCAATCCACCTCGGACATCATGCGGCGGCTGATGCGACTGGTGGTTACCGACGGGTTCGGCAAGTCGGCCGAGGTTCCGGGCTACTATCCCGGCGGCAAGACCGGGACGGCGGAAAAGGTCCAGGCGCATGGCGGGTACAAGAAGCACGCCAACGTCGCCGCGTTCATGAGCGTGTTCCCGATGAACGCGCCGCGTTACGCGGTCTATATGATGCTGGACGAGCCGCACGCGACCAAAGCCACCTTTGGCTATGCGACCGCCGGGTGGGTGGTGGCGCCTGCCGCCGGCAAGGTGATCGCGCGGATCGGGCCGATGCTGGGCATGCTGCCCGACCTGGTGGACATGCCGGCGATCAACCAGGCGCTGGCGATCCCGCTGCAGCCGGGCCGGCCGCCGGGTGTGACCGCCCGCGGGCCAGGTGCGTCGACACCGGTCACCGATGCCGCCGCCAGGACCGTTGGGTCGAGCCGGCCCAACCTGACCGTGCCGGCCACCATCCTGCCGCCGGCGATGAGCCGCCCGGCGGTGGACGTCAGGCGTCAAACTATGCTGGAGCATCCGGCGGGTGCCCCTGTGATGGCCGTTTCAGCGGTCGCTCCCGTTGCTGATCGCTGACATCATGCGGAATCTTTCCCACATCACCGGCGCATCCCGCGTGCGGGCCTGGCAGGCAATGGCCCATCTGGACATCGCCGGGGTTACCGCCGACAGCCGCCACGTGGTGCCCGGCGACCTGTTCGCCGCGCTGCCGGGGTCGGCGGCTGACGGGCGGGCATTCATCGCCGATGCGGTGGAGCGTGGGGCGGTCGCGATCCTGGCTCCGTCGGGGACGTCCTGGCCGCCGGGCGTGCCGCCGCGGCCGATCATCATGGACCCCGAACCGCGGCAGTGCCTGGCACAGATCGCCGCGGTGCTGGCGGGGCCGCAGCCGGCGATGGTGGTCGCGGTCACCGGCACCAACGGCAAGACCAGCACCGTCGAGTTCGCCCGTCAGCTTTGGGCGTCGGCCGGGGTGAAGGCGGCGAGCCTGGGCACGCTGGGGCTGATCGCGCCGGGTTTCGCTCCCGGTCCGGGACTGACGACCCCCGATCCGGTCAGCCTGGCGGAAACGCTCGCCGGTCTGGCGCGCCACGGCGTGACGCGGGCGGCGATCGAGGCGTCTTCCCACGGCCTGGACCAGTTCCGCCTGGACGGCGTAAGGCTGGCGGCGGCGGCATTCACCAACCTGACACGGGATCACCTGGATTATCACGGCACGCTGGAGGCTTACCGCCAGGCCAAGCTGCGGCTGTTCGAGATGCTGCTGCCCTCGGGTGCGCCCATCGTCGCCCACACCGAAATGGACGCCGTGACGCTGCAGGCGCTGCGGGAGATCGCCCAACGCCGCCGGCTCGATTTGCGCACCGTGGGCGAACAGGGCGAGCGGTTCCGGCTGATCGAGGCGCGGCCGCGTCCCGACGGGCAGGATCTGACGATCCTGGCTGGCGGTCATGAGCGTGAGGTGGTCCTGAACCTGCCCGGCCGCTTCCAGGCGGACAACGTGCTGGTCGCGGCTGCATTGGTCGAGGCGCTGGGTCTGGCCGACGTGCTGGATCGCCTGCCGGTGCTGCGTGGTGTGCGCGGGCGGATGGAACGTGCTGCCCGACTGCCCAACGGCGCGACGGCCTACGTGGACTATGCCCACACGCCTGATGCGCTGGAACGGCTGCTGACAGCGCTGCGTCCCCACACAATGGGCCGGCTGCATGTGGTGTTCGGCGCCGGCGGCGACCGTGATCGCGGCAAGCG
Organism: Rhodopila sp.; assembly: GCA_028291505.1. Taxonomy (GTDB): domain Bacteria; phylum Pseudomonadota; class Alphaproteobacteria; order Acetobacterales; family Acetobacteraceae; genus Rhodopila. Next base: position 3,694 of record JAQGHW010000413.1, read on the forward strand.
TCCGCTGATGGGGATGGCTGCCTCGCGCCTCGCCGATTCGGTGATCGTGACCGACGACAATCCGCGCAGCGAGGATCCGGCGTCGATCCGAACCGCCATCCTGGCCGGGTGCGCGGGTGCGCGGGAGATCGGCGACCGGGCGCAGGCGATCGAGACCGCGCTGAACGATCTGGCGTCCGGGGACGTTCTGGTGGTTGCCGGCAAAGGCCATGAGCAGGGCCAGATCGTGGGGGGAATGGTTCTGCCGTTCGATGATGTGACCGTCATCCGTCGCCTGGCCGGCTGTCAGGAACCCACCACATGAACCTGCCACTGTGGACCGCGGGCGAACTTGTGGAGGCAACGGGGGGGACCCTGTCCGACCGGTTCGATGCCGATGGGGTGTCGATCGACACGCGGACGCTGGCGCCGAACGATCTGTTCGTGGCGTTGCTCGGGGAAGGCCGTGACGGGCACGCGTTCGTCGCGCAGGCGCTCGCCGCCGGCGCGGCCGGTGCGATGGTCCATCGCGCTGCCGGCGCGGGGATCCATGGCGCTGCTGGCGCGAGGGTTCATGGCACGGCCAGTGCGCGGGTCCATCCCGACCTGCTGCCGGACGGTCCCGTTCTGCGCGTGGATGACACGCTGGGGGGGCTGGCGCGGCTCGGCGCATTTGCGCGAGTCCGCTTCGGCGACAGTGGTGGCCGGCTGGTCGCGGTGACCGGCAGCGTCGGCAAGACCACGACCAAGGAGATGCTGCGTGGCGCGCTGTCGGCTTTCGGCACGACCCATGCCGCCGTGGCGTCGTACAACAACCACTGGGGCCTGCCGCTGACCCTGGCACGCACCCCCCGCGACGCCCGGTTCTGCATTGCCGAAATCGGCATGAACCATGCGGGCGAGATCGCGCCGCTGTCCGGTCTGGCGCGCCCGCACGTCGCGCTGATCACGACGATCGCCAAGGCGCATGTCGGTCATCTCGGCAGCATCGAGGCCATCGCCGACGAGAAGGCCAGCATCATGCGTGGGATGGAGCCGGACGGGATCGCGGTGCTTCCCGCCGACTCGCCGTATCTTGGGCGGCTGAGGGCAGCGGCCGGCGATGCTGTCGTGCTGACCTTCGGCAGCGATCCGGCGGCGGATGTGCGGCTGGTGCACAGCGAAGCGGACGAGGACGGTTCGCTGATCCATATCGAGATCGTCGGCCACACGGCGTCGCTGCGGCTCAACGCGCCGGGCCAGCACATGGTGATGAATGCGGTCGCCACACTCGCGGTGGTGGCAGCACTTGGGCTCGACCCGACCAGGGCGATCGACGCGCTGGAAGCGTTCGTTCCGCTGGCGGGGCGTGGCGACCGGCGGACGATCCCGGTGGGCTGCGGCGCGGCACTGCTGCTGGATGAAAGCTACAACGGCAACGGCGCCTCGATGCGCGCCGCGCTGGACGTGCTGCACCTGCAACCGGCGCGCCGGCGCGTCGCGGTGCTGGGCGATATGCTGGAACTGGGCGACGAAGGGCCGGCCGAACATGCGGGTCTGGCCGAGGCGGTCATTCACTCGGTGGACCGGCTGTTCACCTGCGGCCCGCTGATGCGCACCCTGTTCGATGCGGTCCCGCAGGCGCTGCGCGGGGCCCATGCGGCGAATTCTGCCGATCTGGCGCCGATCGTCGCCGCCGCCGTCAAGCGGGGCGATGTCATCCTGGTGAAAGGAAGCCTCGGCAGCGGGATGAAGCGCGTGATCGAGGCAATCGAAGCAGCCGCTCCGCGGTCGCCTACCGTTACCGCTGGAGCCGCCTGATGCTTTACGTGATCTTCCGGCCCCTCGCGGACCAGTTCATCCTGTTCAACCTGTTCCGCTACATCACATTCCGAGCGGGTGCGGCGTGTTTGACGGCGCTGGTTGTCAGCTTCCTGTTGGGGCCGTCGGTTATCCGGTGGCTCAAATCGGTGCAGAAGCAGGGGCAGCCGATTCGGCTGGACGGGCCGGAGCGGCATTTGGTCGAGAAAAAGGGGACGCCCACCATGGGCGGGCTGTTGATCCTGGGCAGCCTGACGATCTCGACGTTGCTGTGGGTCGATCTGCGCAACGGCTATGTCTGGGCGGTGCTGTTCGTCACCCTGGGGTATGGCGCGCTGGGCTTCTGGGACGACTACCTGAAGGTCACCAAGCGCAACACGCGTGGGGTTCCGGGACGGGTGAAGCTGGTCGTCCAGGCGGTGATCGGGCTTGCCGCCGCGGTCTGGATCACGTCGCTGGCGCGCGGGCCGCTGGGCACCGCGCTGACGTTCCCGGTGTTCAAGGAAGCCGTCATCCAGTTGGGCTTCCTGTTTCCGGTGTTCGGCACGCTGGTCATGATGGGCGCGTCCAACGCGGTGAACCTGACCGACGGGCTGGATGGGCTGGCGATCGTGCCGACGATGATCGCGGCCAGCGTGTTCATGCTGATCGCGTATCTGGTGGGTAACCGCATTTTCGCCGACTACCTGCAACTGAACCCGGTGGTCGGGGCGGGTGAACTGGCGGTGTTCTGTTCGGCTTTGGTCGGCGCCGGCATGGGGTTCCTGTGGTTCAACGCGCCGCCCGCCGCGGTCTTCATGGGCGATATCGGCGCGTTGGGGCTTGGCGGCGCACTGGGCGCGGTGGCGATCGTGACGAAGCATGAGATCGTGCTGATGATCGTCGGCGGCCTGTTCGTGGTCGAGACCTTGTCGGTCATCATCCAGGTGTTCTGGTACAAGCGCACCGGCCACCGGGTGTTCCTGATGGCGCCGCTGCACCATCATTTCGAGAAGAAGGGCTGGGCGGAGCCGACGATCGTCATCCGTTTCTGGATCATCTCGATGATCCTGGCACTGGTCGGTTTGGCGACCTTAAAGATCCGATGAGCGGGGAAGATCCGATGAGCAGGTTTTCCGCGACGTTGTTCAGCGGTAAGCGCTATGCCGTGGTCGGCCTGGGCAAGAACGGACTGCCGGCGGCGCTGGGCTTGCGGGCGATGGGCGCGGATGTGGTTGCCTGGGACGACAATCCCGGGGCACGGGCGGGTGCTGAGGGTCTTGAGTTGCGTGACCCGGTAGAGGGAGCGTTCGACTTCGATGCCCTGGTGCTGTCGCCGGGTATTCCGCATCGCCTGCCGAAACCGCATCCCGCGGCGCAGCGGGCGATGGCGGCGGGCGTGCCGATCCTGTCGGATGTGGAACTGCTGTTCCAGGCGGTGCGCGCGTCCGGATCGCGTGCCCGGTTTGCCGGCATCACCGGCACCAACGGCAAATCCACCACCACGGCGCTGCTGGCGCACATCCTGGAGCGAGGGGGTGTTCCCGTGGCGGCTGGTGCCAACCTGGGGCCGGCGGCGCTGTCGTTGCCGTTGCTGCCACAAGATGGAGTGTACGTGCTGGAGATGTCCTCCTACATGTTGGAGCGACTCGCGAGCATACGTTTTGATGCCGCTGCGATGCTCAACCTCAGTGCGGACCATATTGATCGTCATGGCGACATGGCCGGGTATGCCGTGGCAAAACGCGCGATATTTGATCGGCAGGCGGCGGACGATCTGGCGGTGATCGGCGTCGACGATGCTGGCTCACGCGATATGGCGGCCTGGCTGGAAACGCGGCCGGCGCGGGTCGTTCGGGTGTCGGGAGCCGAGGTTCCGCTGGCGGCGGGGGCGGCGCTGCCGGGTGCGCATAACGCGCAGAACGCGGCGGCGGCGACGGCGATGGCGCGGTATTTCGGGGTCTCCGACGAGGTGATCGCAGCGGGGCTGCTGAGTTACCCCGGTCTGCCGCATCGCCAGCAGCGCATCGTCACCATCGACGGGGTGACGTTCGTCAACGACAGCAAGGCGACCAACGCTGACGCCGCCGAAGTGGCACTGGTCTGCTACGACCGGTTGATCTGGATCGCCGGCGGCACGGCGAAGGAGGGCGGGATCGAGTCGCTGGTGCCGCTGTTCCCGCGCATCGCCCGAGCGCTGCTGATCGGTCGGGATGCCCCCGAACTCGCCGCCACGCTGACCCGGCATGGCGTTCCGTTCGACATGGCGGAGACGCTGGAAGCTGCTGTTCCTGCCGCGTTCGCTGCCGCCAAGGCGGCCGACGCGCCGATCGTCCTGCTGTCGCCGGCCTGCGCCAGTTGGGATCAGTTCACCGGCTACGACCAGCGCGGCGACCGCTTCGCGGAACTGGCGCACGCCCTGGAACACCACACCCTGCACGCGGGAGGCGTCTGATGCCGACCTTGTCGCGCGCCGACAACTCCCTGCTGGGCCGCTGGTGGTGGAGTGTCGATCACTGGACGCTGGGCGCGATCGGCGTGCTGATCGGCTTCGGCTACATCATGATGCTGGCCGCCAGCCCCGCCGTCGCCGAACGCATCGGGTCGTCGCGGGAGACGTTCATCCTGAAGCAGGTGGTGTTCCTGGCGCTGGCGGGCGTGATCGTCGTCGCGGTGTCGTTGCTGTCTCAGCGCGACATCAAGCGGCTGGCCATCGCCGGCTGCGTGATCGCCCTGGCGCTGACGGCGGCGACCATGGTGATGGGCGTGGAAATCAAGGGCGCGCGGCGGTGGATCGCACTGCCGGGGATGACGATCCAGCCGAGCGAGTTTCTGAAGCCGTGTTTTGCGATTGTGTCCGGCTGGTTGCTGAGCGAGGCCAAGAGGTCGCCGCGGTTTCCCGGAACGATCATCGCGTTCGCGGTGTTCGGCCTGATCCTGATGCTGCTGAAGTCACAGCCTGACATCGGGATGCTGGCGGTGGTGACGGTGGTGTTCCTGGCGCAACTGTACATCAACGGGTTGCCGCTGGTGCTGGTCGGCGTGGCGTTGGGAATGATCGGCGGCGGCGGCGTCATGGCGTTCACGCTGTTCCCGCATGTCCGCAGCCGGGTGATCCGGTTCTGGGACGGCACCGGCGACAACTATCAAATTACCACCGCGCTGGAAGCGTTCGGCAACGGCGGCCTGATGGGGCGCGGCCCGGGTGAGGGGCATGTCAAGGACGTGCTGCCCGACGCGCACGCCGACTTTGTGTTTGCCGTCGCGGGTGAGGAGTTCGGCATGCTGATCTGTGTCGTCATCCTGTCCATTTTCGCTTTCATCGTGCTGCGTGGGCTGCTGCGGCTGCTGCGGGAGCAGAATTTGTTCGTGGTGCTGTCATGCACCGGACTGGTGACCGGTTTTGGGCTGCAGGCGTTTGTCAACATGGCCTCCACTTTGCAGCTTATCCCGACCAAGGGGATGACGCTGCCGTTCATCTCCTATGGCGGATCGTCGGTGATCGCGGTCGCGCTGGGGATGGGCATGCTGCTGGGACTGACGCGCCGGCGCGGCCGGGATGAACGCGCGTGAGAGGCCCGATGGTGCAGCCGATCGTCATCGCCGCGGGCGGAACGGGGGGGCATTTTTTCCCGGCGGAGGCGCTGGCGGCGGAACTGGTGGCGCGCGGCCATCGGATCGTGCTGATGACCGATGCGCGGTCCGGCGGGCTGTCGAGTCCGACCTTCGCCGGGCGTGAGCAGTACATTGTCAGTGGCGCCGGAATCGCCGGACGGGGCGTTTGGCGTGGTGCCAAGGCGATCGGTTCGCTGGCGGCGGGTGTCGCGCAGGCGCGCAGGATCCTGGCGCGGATCGGCGCCGGCAGCGTTGTGGGTTTTGGCGGGTATCCTTGCGTCGCCCCGGTGCTTGCGGCCAGCCTGCTGCGGCGTCGGCCGGTGGTGATCCTGCACGAGCAGAACGCGATACTCGGCCGGGCGAACCGGTTTCTGGCCAAGCGGGCGGACGTGCTGGCGCTGGGGTTCGAGGGCACCGAACGGGTTCCCGCGGGGACCCGAACCGAGGTGACGGGCAACCCGGTGCGGCCAGCGATCAGCGCGCTTTCGCAGGCCGCGTACGTCGCGGCGACCGATCGGGTCAGGCTGCTGGTCCTCGGTGGGTCGCTGGGGGCGAGGGTGTTCTCGGACGTTGTGCCGGCGGCGCTGCGGTTGCTGCCGGATGGGTTGCGGACGCGGCTGTCCGTTGTGCAGCAGACGCGGCCGGAAGATTTGGAGCGGGTCAGGGACGCATATGCGGCGGATGGGATCAAGGCTGAACTGTCGCCGTTTTTCCCGGATGTGGCGGCCAGGCTGGTGACGGCACATCTGGTGATTGCCCGGGCGGGTGCGTCTACGGTCGCGGAGCTGGCGGTTGCCGGGCGGCCGGCGATCCTGGTGCCGCTGCCGGGTGCGATCGACGATCATCAATCGGCCAACGCCAGGGCCTTGGCGGCGGCTGGCGGCGCGTGGGTGGTGCCGCAATCAGACTTCACCGCGCCGTTTTTGGCGGAACGGTTGGACGGATTGCTGGGTGGTCCGGCGGGGTTGGCGGAGGTGGCGGTCGGTGCGCGAAGCCAGGCGCGTGCCGATGCGGCCAGCCGGCTGGCCGATCTGGTCGAGGCCCGCATGGCCGCGAAGACGGGAGAGCGCCGGTGAGAGCCCTGCCGCTGTCCATTGGAACGATCCACTTCGTCGGCATCGGCGGCATCGGCATGTCGGGCATCGCCGAAGTGCTGCACACGCTGGGATACAGTGTGCAGGGCAGCGATATTGCTGAATCCGGCAACGTGCTGCGGCTGCGCGAGGCGGGGATACCGGTGTCCATCGGCCATGACGCGGCCAATCTGGGCGTGGCCCAGGTGGTTGTCGTTTCGACCGCGGTAAAGCGCGACAATCCCGAAGTGGCGGCGGCTCGGGCGCGGCTGATACCGGTGGTGCGGCGGGCGGAAATGCTGGCGGAACTGATGCGGCTGAAATGGTCGGTCGCGGTGGGCGGGACGCACGGCAAGAC